>CAMWKY010000237.1 GCA_947174965.1 uncultured Ruminococcus sp.
CAATTGCTTTAATTTGTTTTTGTAACCTCATTTTCAGAATCATCCTTTATGAACTGGTAAATATCAAAAAGTACTGATACTGTATAATTTATTATATTCTCATATGTATTATTTACAGAATTGTTGACTACTGAACTATAGTTAAATTTTCTGTCGGATATATTGTTTTTGCTTATGTCATCTCTGTTTATTGTTATATGTTTTATCTGCATTTTATCACCTCCCCAAGCCCTGACTTTTGTAGAAGTCAGGGCTTGTAACAGAATTTTTTAGTAGTCTAAATAATTGTCGTAAGTTTTTTTCTTGTCCAAATGTTCGTATTTTCTTAATCCATCAGAAGCAAATTTGAATTGATAGCAGGTGACAGGCACTCTGTTTATATGGAGTTTGGATTTTAAACCGTTCGCTTTTTCCTTGCCCTGACGAATTAGATATCCTGCTTTGTCAAGCTCTTTTATTGTCGTTTTTAAGTCTTTAAAACCTGCTTCGGCAAGTATCTTTGCGGTTAGATTTTCGGTTATCGCAACCGAAGTAATAAATGACTGATTGTTTCCGATACAGTAACGATTAATCTCTGTACTATTTTCGTGACCTGCAACATAAGCCTGAATTGCCTGTAAAGCGTTATCCGCAAGGTTATATTCACAAGAAATCACATTATTCTGCTCCTGCATGACAGCTGCTACACCTTTACAGTCGATTTCAAGACCAAGTTTGCAAAGAATATTAGACGTTAAGTATGTCAAAGCGTATGCGTCAACAAGTCTGTCTGTATAAGCATTATGTGAATCAACTGTAAGTTTCCTCATATTTTCTTTTGCAGATTCATAAGCTTTTTTCAATTTTGAGATATTTTTCATAAGATAATTTATAAAAACTTTTCCAAGAATACCATAGTTACAACTGATAAAATCATTTATTCTGTCGGCGTGTTCTCTGCTGTTTGTAAAGGAAAGATTTTCAGCATTGTGGATTCTTACCACAAGACCGCCGTTCTGTGACTTGTCACTTGTATGGAAATGCTCTTCACTGCTCATAACTACTACTGTATTCCAAGTACCGCTGGATTTTTCAGTACAATCAGGATTTAAACGATGTTTTTCTCTTTCTTCATATATTGTGTAACCGAACTCCGCTGTATTTACATTTCCTGCAATTGTCGATTCATCAAGAAACATTGGTACTCCGAAACGACCGCCTAATCTTTTAAACATTGCGTTATTTGTACTTAACATTGCCGTAAAAATCTTATCTGAACATGGGTCAGACCACATTGATGCACATAGTCTGCTTGAAATTGTCTTGCCCGTTGAAGATGCACCAACAGCATTTATTATATACGAATGAAGAGAAATGTTATATTTCAACTTCAAAACAGACATAAGTGCTGCGGACATTGAAGCGGATAATAGATATTGAATAGGAACGCTGTCTGAAATCAATTCATTTAGAGCTTCGATATATTCGTCTGAATTTCTGAAAGTATTATGAGATTTTAGCACTGCATTTTCATAGCCGATAAACTTCAACTTATCATTTTTACTGGTGAATCCCAACTGTTCTTCTGCTGATTCTGTTGGCATGACTGCAAGAATTTTCTGGAAGTAGATGCTTGCAGTCATTTCATAACCGATATTCACATAAATATTATACTTATTCAAATCTTTCAAATTTGCTTTTGCAAAAACGTCTGCCGAAACCGTGATATTTGATATATCAAGGTCATCACTTACCTGAATTTCAACACTGACTTCACCATTTGTACTCTTAGCTTTTTTAATTATTGTGAATCCACTGCACAACCATTTGAAAACTCTGTCTGCAATATTCATTACATAGGCATTTTTTATCTTTATAACGTCAACTGGAACTCTTTTGCCGTTACCGCTTATCATTTCAGACTGTACAGCATTTTTCATTAGTTTTCTGTAAGTTTCTTCGCTGACTTCTACACTGGAGTATATCGCTATTTCAAAATCCTCAGCCGTCTGAATATCTGAATTATCTTTTATGATTGGGAGTTCATAAATATTATCTGGTTCTTCGGCATGATTTGTTTCTGTTTCTACCAATGTCTTGGATTTTCTTGGAAGTCGTTTTCTGGTTTCATGAGTAATCTCAAAGTTGTTTTCACTTACTGCTTTTTTCTCGGTCGCTCTAAATGGAACGCTGTCTGCTGTTGTATCTACATTTATAGCCGTGATACTGATTTTAGGCTTAAATTCGGAACTACTGCCGACAGAATTAGAAATCTTATGTTTAATCATGGTAATGTACCGTCCTTTCAAAAATTTTAAAATGTTTCGGGAGGGAAGAAACCCTCCTGATTCAGGATTAAAATTTATTCATCTTGTTCATCTGAGTCACTGTATAGATATTCAAAGGCTTTGATGTTGCTGAACTTATGTCCGTCTTTTGAAGTACTCGTTTTTGTAGTAAAAGTCACATTATAATTTTTGATGTCAGAGAAATCAAATTCTTCATTTTCGTTCATGAATGGCTCGATAACGTTGAGCATGGGCTTGCTTGCATAGTCTGCAAGGTCTGCTGAGTTCTTATATACCGTACCGTCAGTCAGCTTGATTTTTAAATATACTCTTTCTTTTTCTTCGTTGCACTCAACAGATTGAATAACACCCTCATGTGTGCCGTCTTTGATGCAGTAAGTACCAAGACGATTTGCTTTTGCACTTGCAAGCTTTTTAATCTTACTTAATTTCATTGTATTACCTCCAAATAAAATATTTTGCTTGTTAAAATTGTTTTTGAACTTTGAACTGATTAAATATTCAATTTTCAAGTTTCTACAGAGGTTTTCCTCTACATATAGTATAGCATACTATTTTCGGAGTTTCACCGTTGACTTTTGCCTGAAAAATTTGCAAAAAAAGAGCGACCACTGTCGCTCTCAATTTGAATTAAAGTATACAATTTTCAAGGCATAGTTCCTTCAGTTTTTTCTGTTCGTAGTTTTTGCATATGATGTATAATTGTAGAATTTTAATATATCCCTTCTTTGTATCACAAAAAAGCCTGATACCAATTCTGTCTGTTACATTCTTTTCAGATATAAACTGTAAATCATCAACACTATATGTATCAATATCCTTAGCAATAGATTTTGCTAATTTTTGCAGCACAACTTCATTCTCGTGTAAAAGTCTTGTGAGGTATATGCTGTCCTCTATCTTAATTTCTGAAATATTTTTTGAAAGACATGAACTGATTAGACTTTCAAATTGTTCTTTCGTGTTCGGAGGTTCGCTTATAGTCTTAATCACATCTGTTATGTGTGTATGTATAAAATAGCTTGCCATCTGTGCATCTTCAAAATTATTGTAAAGCATTATCACTTCGACTAATTCGCTTATAAGATTCTTTATCTTCTGAATATTTTGTACAGCATATGCTCCGCCTATATTTACCATAAACCTATAGTGAAGTCGATTTACAAGAACAATCTTTGCCAATATGTCAACTGACTCAGGTTTGGCAATCATTGCTGAAAACGTCTTTTTATCGTCATGCTTATTATATTGATAGGTAAATTTCTCTTTTGTATGGTAAATCTGAGCAAGTTCCTGCATGACGGTAACAGCAGCAATTATATTAACATAAGTTTCATCATGCTTATCAAGCAACCACCAATCCATGACGGTTCTGAGGTGCTTTAAAGCAAATCGAATATCTGCATCGTTAATCTCGACAGCCACACCCTCACGAATAAGAAAAATCATTTTTTCTATAAAAAATAATTCTTCAAAGCTTCCTTTTCTGCTTCGTCCCGACAATATCTTTTGCATTTGATTCAGCGTATCATATTTTACTGCACTGTCAGCATATTTAGAAAAGAATATTTGAATATCTGAAGATTCTTTCAGACTGTTAAGGTTTATTCCCAGCTTTGTGTCGCTAAATAACCTTTTTACATAATACCTGTGAAACAAATTGTAAAATGATTCAAACACGTCGTTTCTGTACTCAATATTAGTTATTTTATCTGTTTCAATCTTATTTTTAAATGTAGAAAAAGAATCGCAAAGATATTGTACAA
>CAMWKY010000238.1 GCA_947174965.1 uncultured Ruminococcus sp.
TGAATATTGTACCCTTGTTTTCAATATGTGCGCCGAGATATTCATATGCATTAAAACAATCACCTTTGTAAAATCCGTATATATCCATAAATTTTTTTCACCTTTCACAAAAAATTATCGGAAAAATATTGACAACCGACTATTAATATACTATAATATATTATAAGACAAGAGTATAAAAAAATCAATAATCATTTTTTAAACTATCGTCTATTAATTTACTGTATTCTAAAAAAGTTGAGTTTTCGGAGAGTGATATTATGGATTTACGTATCGAAAAAACAAAATGTGCTATCAGAAATGCTTTTCTACAACTTCGTTCAAAAAAGCCACTTGAAAAAATAACAATCAAGGAACTTTCTGCTCTTGCAAATATCAATAAAGCAACATTCTATCTGCACTATCATGATATTTATGATTTATCTGAAACTTTAGAACGTGATGTTGTTAAAAGCTGTTTTGACAATATTGAACACCCTGAAGAAATTTTGTCTGATATAGCAAACTTTCTTAAATGCCTTAAAGAAACTGTTGTTGCAAATGAACAGCTTATAAAAATTCTTTTTGAGGGCAACAGAAGCCATAGCTTTACTGAACTTTTTGAAAAAGAACTTTATACAATGATTTACAATCATTATCCTGATTACAAACCAAGTATTGAAAGCAAAATGCTTACTTCATTTCTTATTTATGGTGGCTATCATACATACTTTAAATATACAGACCAAGGAATACAGCCTGTTTTACAGCTTGTAGAAAGTTTTTCAGACGGTATTATAAAACTTCATGAATAAAAAAAATCAGCTCATTCTCCGGAAGAATGAGTTGATTTTTTTACTTATTCTGATTAATCTTCGTCATAGAATACATTATAGTTCACAATTCTATAGCTATAGGTACTCATAACAAGTCCGATAATCACATACATACTTACCATAGCTGTACCGCCACCGCTTATAAACGGCAGAGGAACACCAATAACCGGAGCAACTTTAAGAACCATGCCTATATTCATAACGCAGTGTATAAAAAACATTCCGAAAGCACCCATACATATAAATCTGCCGAGACGGTCACGGGTGATTCTGCTGTCTGCAAAAATTTTAAGACATACATAAGCCAGAACTATAAGTATACCTATTGAACCGACAAATCCGAAAACCTGTCCTGCGTGTGCAAAAATAAAGTCGTTGTGAAGTTCGGGAACATAGATATATTCATTTTGCCCTGCAAAAAGACCTTTTCCAAAAACACCGCCCGACTGTATAGCGGCAATACCTAAATCCTGCTGATATTCGATATTTTCGGGGTCTGTTCCGGGCTTGAACAGAATCAATATACGCTCCTTGTGGAAATTATCAAGAAAATTAAACCACATAACCGCAACAGCACCTGCAATTATAAACGGAGCTGCAACAAGGTATTTCCACGATATATCGGCTGAAACAATCATAAACCCGAACATTGCCGCAAATACAATAGCTGTACCGTAGTCACCCTGAAGTGCGACAATCCCTATAGGTATTCCGCCATGTATCAGCAGAAAAAGCATATTAAGTGGTTTATTCATATCCTCCTCAACTTTTGAGAGATGATAGCTGAATGTCATAATAAATGCAATTTTCATAATTTCAGACGGCTGAACACTTACACCGAAAACAAGAATCCATGCACGGTCATCAGCACCATCTCTTGTTATACCAAGTGAAGTGAACGTCAGTGCAACAACAGCAAGTGAAACAGGGGCAAAAATCCACCATAATTTTGAAATCTTTCTGTAATCAATACGTGATACAAGAATAGACAAAATAAATCCGATTATCATTGATATAAGCTGAGTATGCCAATAGCTGCTGCCTATGCCTTTATCTTCACTTACTTTGCTTACTCCGCTTGATGCAATCGAAAAAATAAGAAGTGTGCCGATTACAGCACAAAGAGTAACTGAAAAAATCAGTCCTATATCAAGAGGACGTTTATTTGCAGGTAATTTTTTAAATGCCGATTTCAAGTGCAACCCTTCTTTCAGTGTTCGTTCCAGTATTTTCTGTCAAGACTTCTGTATTGTGCTGCCGCCGCAAGATGTTTGCGCTTTATAATGTCGCTATGGTCCAAATCGGCAATAGTTCTTGCAACTTTAAGTATCTTGCTGTATGCACGTGCGCTCAAACCGAGATTATCAATAACATTTTGCATAATACTTTCAGCACTGCTGTCCATAGGACACATAGTATTAATTTTATCATCTGTTATAAAAGCATTGCAGGTTATGGAAGTTCCTTTGAAGCGTTCAGCCTGTATTTTTCTTGCATCTATAACACGCCTGCGTATTTCAGCAGATGTTTCCTCTTTGCCATTTGATGCAAGGTCTTTGAACTCAACAGGTGCAGCTTCAATATGTAAATCAAATCTATCAAGCAAAGGACCTGAAACCTTTGAAAGATAGTCACTGATTTTTCTGCCTGAACAGGTGCATTTCACTTTAGGGTGACCGAAATAACCACATGGACATGGATTCATAGCACCTATAAGCATTATTTTGCATGGATAAGTTGCAGTGCCGGAAGAACGTGATATAGTAACTTCACCGTCCTCAAGAGGCTGACGGAGAATTTCAAGTGTTCTGCGGTCGAACTCTGCCAGCTCATCAAGAAAAAGCAGTCCATTATGTGCAAGTGAAACTTCACCTGGCTGAGGAATTGAGCCGCCGCCGGCAAGTCCTGCCGATGAAATCGTGTGATGCGGCGAGCGGAAAGGTCGTCTTGTCATTATGGGATTTTGTGGTGAAAGAAGTCCTGATATTGAATGGATATTTGTAGTTTCGAGTGCTTCTTCGAAAGAAAGCGGAGGAAGTATTGATGGCATTCTTTTTGCGAGCATACTCTTTCCGCTTCCGGGAGTGCCTATCAATAGTGCATTGTGACCGCCTGCCGCTGCAATTTCAAGAGCTTTTTTAGCTGACTGCTGACCTTTTACATCAGCAAAATCAAGTGTATCATTATATGCAGCTTCAGGCGGTATATAATGTTCGCATGGAGTCATATTCTGTATATTACGGAAATGCAGGATAAGTTCTTCGGTATTTTTTACAGCATATATGTTTATACCCTGAATTGCAGATGCTTCATGTGCATTGTCATATGGGACAAATACAGATTTTATGCCTTTTTCACGTGCAAGAATAACCATAGGCAAGACACCGTTTATATATCTGAAATCGCCATTTAATGAAAGTTCGCCAATAAATGCGCAGTTTTCTGTTGATTTGTCAATCATCTGCATAGCAGAGAGTACAGCCATTAATATTGCCATATCATGTACAGAACCGCTTTTTCTTGTGCTTGCAGGAGCAAGATTTATTGTTACATTAGCTACAGGAAATTTTATATCGCAGGCACGTAATGCTGAACGGATTCTGTCACGGCTTTCCTTTACAACAATATCAGGCAGACCGCCGATAGAAAATTGTGGCATACCTCTGCTTATATCTATTTCAACATCAACAGGGAAAGCATTAAGCCCGAAAAGTCCGAGACTTGAAATTTTAGCAAACAAGAATAAAACCTCCTTTTAAGTTAAATATCGTCCATATGTGCAGATTTTGATTGTGAAAACTCCTGCTTTACAGTTTCTGTAGGAACAGGCATTTCCTCATCTTCATCAATTTTATTTTTTGCACGTTCAAAATAATATGACTTGTATTCTGCATTATCCTCTGCATATGCAAGAATATCGCTGAAATTTGGAAATCCCTCTGTTTCTGACAACTGACGATAATCAAAATATGCGCTTATTGACGGAAAAGTCAAAAGTACAGCGACTATTCCCATAAAGAACGGCAGAAACACATAAAAACTGCCTATTCCTGCAAATAAACAGCTTATAACTATAATGCAGTTCACAGCAAAAATAATCACATCAAATATTTTATTTACTACCTGCCCCAGTATACCAAGAACAAACATTGCAATCATTTCAACAGATTGTAAAATAATATAAATTATATTATCAGCTCCAAGATAAACGAAAAATGTAAGTCAT
>CAMWKY010000239.1 GCA_947174965.1 uncultured Ruminococcus sp.
CTGTTTTGTCGGATTTGTTTAATTTTTATCTTATATGTAAATATTCCGCATATCAAAGATACAACAATAAAAATGCACACGGAAATAAATATAACAATACCATCATTTAAAGACAGCAGACTGTTAATTATCTGTAAGGTCATAGGTAATTTCCTCATTTGAGAGTGCAAGATGAATTATTTTGCCATAAAATCCTGCGGGATTCATCATGATTTTTTCGCCGATTATTTTTGCCTGTCTTATATCTGGTGCAAAGAGTTTCAAATCCATAAGGTCGCATCTGTTATCGGGGCATCTTATGTGAATATAACAACCTCTTTCAAGCTCGATATATCTTATAATTATATCTTTTTCCGATTTAATTCTTGCAAAATACCGCAGTGCAATAAGTACAAGCTTATCACGGTATGATTTAGGGGCATAGTTTTTCAGCTCCTTTGCACACGCTGTTCCTTTCGGCAGAAGTGTGTAGAAAGTTTTCCCCTCTTTGTCGTTTTCTGATTTGATAAGACCGTTTTTAAGCAGATAATCAATTGAATCCTGATAGTAGAAGTAGTTTACAAGACCTGTTCCGACTGCAATTTCGTACATATCTTCTACTTCTACAGGAATATCAATCTTATACAGAAGATAGCATAAAAGGATATTGAGTGTAGGAATATCCTTTATCTGTGTATCTGCCATTTCGGACATTTTAAAAATATTTTCGTCCTGCATAATTCTCACCTTAAACAAAAATTTGGATAGTCAACCATATTTGAAAGCAATGCAATATTTACAGCAGATTCAACACAAGGTACAGCAGATGGTACAAAACAGGTGCTGAAAATGCCTTTTGCATCTTTATTTGACGGACAGAATGAAACTTTAAGCGTAATCGGCATACCTGATGATATACCGCCTATAATTCCGCCGTGATTGTTAGTTTTTGTAAGTGTATATCCCTTTTCATTTATATAAAATCTGTCGGTATTCTGACTTCCAATCATATTTGAAGCGGAAAAGCCTGCTCCAAATTCAAGACCGCTGATTTCAGGAATGCCAAAAACAAGCTGTGCAATATTGTTTTTCAGACCATCAAAAACAGGTGAGCCTACTCCGCACGGAACATTCACTGATGCACATTCTATAATACCGCCTAATGTTTCACCTGATTCACGAGCCTTTGAAATATCCTCAAGCATAAGCCAGCCCCTGCGGTCGTTTATTACCGGAAAATCCTTGAATCTTATACTTAAAACAGCATCTCTTGAAATATTTACAGGGTCATAAGGATTATCCTTTATGTTATGTATCTGTAAAATATGACCTCCTGTATATATTCCCCGTCTTTCAAGAATCTGTGCGCATACTGCTCCCGCAAAACAAAGAGGAATTACAAAAAGTTCCGAATAAACTGCACTATTTTTTACATCATTAAACCCTTTATAGCGTACAGTTCCAGTATAATCGGCGTGACCGATACGAATCTGCGGAGAAATATCCTGCTTCTGTTCCTCCTGTATGTCGTTATTCTGAATCATTGCACAAAGTGGCGCACCTGTTGTATATTCTTTGTGTATTCCTGATATAATTCGTGGTAATGAAATTCTGCTTTTCCTTATACCCATTGACTTCGGCAAGATTCTTTCAAGAAAACGGCTGATTTCGTCAATATTGATATATTCCCCTGACGGCAGATTATTTATAGTAACACCTATTACAGAATCATGCGGTTCGCCAAAATATGAAACAGAAATTTTATTATTCCAAATCAATGACATTTACAACACCTCCGAGTTTAGTGTAATCATTCAGAAAGTCGGGGTATGATTTATTTACGGCTTCTGCTCCTTTTATAATAACATCACCACTACAGCAAAGGGCAGCTACAGCACCTGCCATAACTATTCTATGGTCGCCAAAACTTTCTATTGTACCGCCATGAAGCTCCTCCACTGGATTAATTTCCAGTCCGTCAGATGTTACCGTTACATCTCCGCCAAGATTATTCAGCATTTCAGCACAAGCAGTAAGTCTGTCGCTTTCCTTTATCCTCAATCTTTCAGCATTATATATAACAGATGTCTCATTTCCGTATGCACCGAGTACAGACAGAATCGGCACAAGGTCGGGAATGTCAGAGCAGTCCGCTTTGTAGCCTGTAATTTGCCCGTCTTTTACAACAGAATCAATCAGCTCAATTATTTTCTTGTCACCCTGAACACTGTCGGGATTGAGATTTCCTATTTCAACTTGCGAGCCAAGTGCATTTGCAACATAGAAAAATGCTGCCTGCGAATAGTCCCCCTCAACACGCTCATCATGTGGCATATATTTCTGACTGCCTTTTATTTTAAAGCTGTTTTCAGTTTCAGTTATTTCAATTCCGAAACGTTTCAGTATATCAATAGTTATATCAACATATGGACGTGATTCAAGATGTGAAGTAAGGACTATTTCAGAGTCGCCCTCAACAAGCGGAAGTGCAAAAAGCAATCCTGTTATGAATTGTGAAGATATATTGCCCTCAATTTCATAGATACCGCTTGTAAGTCTGCCTGAAATTGTGAATGGCATAGTATTATTATAGTTAAATGTTATACCATGTTTACTAAGTTCTCTTATGTAAATATCAATAGGTCTTTGAGGAAGTCTGCCTCTGCCGTGAAATTCAGTTTCAACACCAAGTGCCGCCGCAATCGGAATGACGAAACGCAGAGTTGAACCGCTTTCATTGCAGTCGATTACAGCTTTTTCAGGTGGATTGATTTTTTCAGAAATATCCACACTATCATGATTTTTATAAATCATAGAGCCTAAAGCACTCATTGCCTGAATTGTAGCATCAATATCTTTTGAAAAGTTTATACCACTTATTTCAGAATCTCCGGCAAGAGATGCACATATCAATGCACGATGGGCGCAGCTTTTTGATGCAGGAATATCAACTCTGCCTTTGAGTACAGAGGGTTTTATTAAAATATCCATGTTTTACCCCTCCATAAGAACTGAAAATTCAGAAACAGTTACTTTTTTTATCTGAGCCTGTCCGATTTTTTCACATACTATATAGTTTATACTGTCAGAATCGCATTTCTTATCAGTTGAACAGTATGGCAGAAGTTCAGACATTGGTGCTTCTGTAGATGTAGGAAGTCCATACGATTTTACACATTTTTTCAGGCGTTCAGACAGTTCAGGACTGCACAATTTTTCTGTGATGATACACATTCCGACAGCAACACCCATTCCATGAGTATAATCTGTATAGTTGTGCCAGCCCTCAATTGCGTGACCAAGAGTATGTCCGAAATTCAGCATCATGCGTTCGCCAGTGTCAAATTCGTCATGCTCAACAACTTCACGCTTTATGTCAACGCAAGTATAGACAACAGAGTCCATAACATCATCAATATTGGATATATCGTGCTTTTCGAGAGTTTCAAACAGTTTTTCGTCACGAATCATGCCATACTTGATAACCTCTGCCATACCGCATGAGAGTTCCTCCTGTGGAAGTGTGCGGAGTGTATCGCTGTCGCATATTACAAGTGCAGGCTGTTTGAATGAGCCGACGAGATTTTTTCCGCCTGCAATATCAATTGCAGTTTTTCCGCCGACAGATGAGTCAACCTGCGCAAGTAAAGTTGTGGGAATCTGTACAAACTCTATGCCACGAAGGTATGTTGCAGCTGCAAATCCTGTAATATCACCGACAACCCCTCCGCCAAGTGCTATAAGAAAATCACTTCTTGTAATTCTTTTCTCACAAAGAAAATCATAAATCTGTCCAAGAACTGTTAAACTTTTTGACTGTTCACCATGAGGAAAAACAAAAACAGATGCAGATATTCCGTTTTTTTCCAAAGATTCAACAAGTATATCAGCATGAAGTGAATTTACTTTATCATCAGTTATGACAACAGCTTTTTTTGAGTGTATAACCTGTGATATAAGTTCACCGCTTTTTTTGAGCGAACCTCTTTCTATAAGTACATTATATGGACGGCTTGTCCTTACATTAATAATTTTCATAATCAATTCCGCCTTTTCAG
>CAMWKY010000240.1 GCA_947174965.1 uncultured Ruminococcus sp.
GATTAAATGAAAGGATTTGATTGAAAATGAACACAACACAACTTATCGAAAGGAAAGGTACAACCTGCGTAAAGATGACAGCAGGCGGTTATGAAGCTATGATTGCTTATGAAATAGGCTCAAACGTTATCCGTCTCCGCAACAATGATAAGGGTATGGAGTTTTTCCGCTGGAATCCCGACAATACAGCCGACGATATAAGACAGTCGGCGGAAGTATGGGGACTGCCGACACTCTATCTCCCGAACAGATTCGCAGACGGCAAACTTAAAACATCAGATGCACTCTATCAGCTCCCCGTAAACGAAAAAGCACCGTACAACAATCATATTCACGGATTTATCCACAAAAGAAAGTTTGAACTTGTTGAACACAATGCAGACAGCAATTGCGCATGGGTGAAAGTACGCTATAATTATGACGAAAATGACGAATTTTTTCAGTATCTCCCTGTAAAGTTTGTCGCTGAATATACTTTCACACTCTCTGCAAACGGACTGGAGCAGGAAATCAGCTTCACAAATATTTCCGATAAAGTTCTCCCTATGTCTCTTGCATCTCATACAACTATCAATGCCCCTTTTGTTGACGGTGCAAAAGAGGAGGATATTAGACTTACTGTTCCTGTTGGTAAAAAATGTGAACTTAATGAACGCTGTCTGCCAACTGAAAATCTCAAATCGCTTACCATGTGGGATTTGGAATACAAGAACGGTACAAAATGCCCTGTTTTGCAGGTGGTTGACAATGATATGTATTTTGGTGAATATGCAGAACTTGACGGCGAAAAGTTCCATGGTATCATTGCAGAAGATACAGCAAGCGGTAAAAAGTTATGCTATGAAGTATCAGAGGAATACAAATTCTGGATTATCTGGAATGACAGAGGTTTCAATCACTATTTCTGTCCCGAACCTATGTCGGCTATGATTGATGCGCCTAATCTCTCACTTGCTCCCGATGTTTCAGGATATGTTGAAGTAAAGCCGAATGAAACTTATACCGCACATCAGAGATTTTTCAGCAGATAACAAGTGTTTGTTGAAATTGCACAAAATTTGACATAAAAATAATACATTGCTAATTTATGCTAATCTCTTGTAAAAAATTAAAATATATGTTATAATGTATTTATGATTGCGGAACGATTCTGCATTAAAACACAAATAAAAAGGAGAAAAAAATATCATGAAGTTCGGATTTTTTGACGACGCTAAAAAGGAATATGTTATCAATTCCCCGAAAACACCTTATCCGTGGATTAACTATCTCGGTACACAGGATTTCTTCTCGCTGATTTCAAATACAGCTGGCGGTTACTCTTTCTTTAAAGATGCTCGCTTAAGAAGAATTACACGTTATCGTTATAACAATGTTCCTATTGACATGGGCGGTCGTTATTTCTACATCAATGAAAACGGTACAATCTGGAATCCCGGCTGGTCACCTGTAAAGACAGAGCTTGACTCTTATGAATGCCGTCACGGTATGGGCTACACAGTTATCACAGGTAAAAAGAACGGTCTTAAAGCTGAAGTTACTTTCTTTGTACCACAGAACTATCAAGGTGAAGTACAGCAGGTTGTACTTACAAATGAAAGTGCAGAGGAAAAAACTTTCTCTTTCTTCTCATTTGCTGAATGGTGCTTATGGGACGCTCAGGACGACTGCACTAACTTCCAGAGAAACTTCTCTACAGGTCGTGTTGAAGTTGTCGGCTCTACTATCTATCACAAGACTGAATACAGAGACAGACGTGACCACTTCGCTTTCTATACAGTAAATGACGAAATCGACGGTTACGACACTGACAGAGATTCATTTATCGGTCTTTACAATGGATTCAATGACCCACAGGCTGTTGTTGCAGGTGTGGCAAACAATTCATTCGCTGACGGCTGGTCACCGATTGCTTCACACTATAAGAAAATAACTCTTGCTCCAAATGAATCAAAGACACTTATCTTCATTCTCGGTTATGTTGAAATGCCTGTTGACCAGAAGTTTGAGGCTGACGGCGTTACTATCAACAAGGTAAAAGCAATTGAGATGATGGAGAAGTACAACACTCCTGAAAAGGTTGCTGACGGTCTTGCTGAACTCAAAGCTACATGGGACAATCTTCTTGGTATTCTCAATGTTGATTCTCCTGACGATAAAGTCAACCGTATGGTTAATATCTGGAATCAGTATCAGTGTATGGTTACATTCAATCTCTCACGCTCTGCATCATACTTTGAATCAGGTATCGGCAGAGGTATGGGCTTCCGTGACTCAAATCAGGATATTCTCGGTTTCGTTCATCAGATTCCCGACAGAGCAAGACAGCGTATCATTGATATTGCATCAACACAGCTTGAAGACGGCGGTTGTTATCATCAGTATCAGCCACTTACTAAAAAAGGTAACTCTGACATCGGCGGTGACTTCTCCGACGACCCGCTCTGGATGATTCTTTCAGTTTCAGCTTATATCAGAGAAACTGGCGACTGGTCACTTCTTGATGAGTTAGTACCTTATGATAATGACGAATCAAAGGCTAAGCCAATGCTCGACCACCTCAAAGTCTCCTTCTATAAGATTGTAAATAATCTTGGTCCTCACGGTTTACCGCTTGCAATGCGTGCAGACTGGAATGACTGTATCAATCTTTCATGTTATTCTGATACTCCGGGTGAGAGCTTCCAGACTTATACAAATCCGAAGTTTGCAGAGGAGGGCGGTTACTCAAAGATTGCTGAATCTGTAATGGTTGCTACTCTCTTTACTTATACAGGTCCTAACTATGTTGCTATCCTCAAACATCTTGGCAAAGATGACGAAGCAGCAGCAGCACAGGCTGAAATTGACAAGATGAAAAAGAATGTCATGGAATCTGCTTTTGACGGCGACTGGTTCTTGCGTGCTTACGACTCAACAGGTGCTAAAATGGGTTCAAAGGAATGTGAGGAAGGTAAAATCTTCATTGAGCCACAGGGATTTGCTGTTATGTCTGAAATCGGCAAGGAAGTTGGCGCAGACATCAAAACTCTTGATTCTATTGATAAGTATCTCAATACAAAATATGGTCTTGTACTCAACAACCCTGCTTTCAGCAAGTACTATATCCAGTACGGCGAAATCTCAACATATCCGGGCGGTTACAAGGAAAATGCTGGTATATTCACACACAACAATGCTTGGATTATATGTGCAGAGGCTTATGCTGGACGTGGCGACAAGGCATTTGAATACTATTCAAAGATTGCTCCTGCTTTCAATGAGGAAATTTCAGACCTCCACAAGACAGAGCCGTATGTATATGGTCAGATGATTGCTGGTAAAGATGCAAGCAGATTCGGTGAGGGCAAGAACTCATGGCTTACAGGTACGGCTGCTTGGAATATGGTTGCTATTTCACAGTATATTCTTGGTATCGCTGCTGACTGGGACGGTCTTAAGATTGACCCGTCAATTCCTCACGAATGGGACGGCTTTACTGCTACACGTAAATTCAGAGGTGCAACATACAATATCACTGTAAAGAATCCGAATCATGTATGCAAGGGTGTTGCAAGCATGACTGTTGACGGAAATGCTGTTGACGGAAATGTTATCCCTGCTTGTGCTGACGGCGTTCACGAAGTTGTCGTAACAATGGGCTGATTTAACAGAATATAATAAAAAGGGCAGATTTTCATAGTCTGTCCTTTTTTGCGTGAAAAAAATACCGCTACACTGTTTCCACTCAGTATAGCGGCATTCTTAATGTTGTTTGTTCATTTCAAATATAGGACATTCTCAATAACATTATTTTTTTCTCTATAAACAACATTTATAGTACTAATTGGTACTACAATACACATTATATCACTAAAATATGCTAAAGTCAATATATAAACCGATTATTTTTCAAAAAATCGGCATATTATACATATATTGGAGATGATTTTTGTGTATTTTCAAAGATTAAGAGATTTGCGTGAGGATATGGACATGAACCAAACACAGATTGCTGAATTGCTCAATACTAAACAGACTGTCTATTCAC
>CAMWKY010000241.1 GCA_947174965.1 uncultured Ruminococcus sp.
CAGTCCTCAAATCTGTTATCTGCCTTATTGGTGGCGGTGTCGGAGTATGGGGCGTTGTCAACCTCCTCGAAGGTTATGGCAACGACAATCGTGCGATGCGTTCCTGATTGAAAAGATTAGGCACTAACAAAACATAAAAGTTAGTAGAACTGACAATTTGATGAGTGGAATGACGGAGTAACGCCCTGAAACGCTCACACTGATACTCCGATTGGCGATGCAATATACAGTAATTGCATGGTCAAAAGCTCGGTGAAGTCGGCAGAAAGCAACCGTAAAGAGAAAGTATCTCCACGAAAGCTGTTCAGAGGTGAACGGTGTTGCCTATATGTCGGGTGTCGGATACCCATGATTAGAATAGCTCGGAAATGCAGAGCTGACGAACTGTCGAAAGTACGGGTCTAAACGTTGCATTTGTCGAAAGGCATTTACTGTGAATACAGGGTACTTGTGGATTAGTAAGACTGGTTGTTATGAAAGTCCATATATCGTTACAGGCGGTATTGTGAGTACAGGCTCAGAGACAGAATCTAAAGGTATCTAATGATAGAATTGTCGGAACGCAGTAAGCTGAAAACGTGGAGAATACTGTAATTCTGTGAAGCGTTGTACAGGAAAACCGCACATCAGGCGTGTATAACTGTACTTAATTTCAGTGAAAGTGGTGGCACAGTACCTGTGAAACCGTGAATCAGTAAGCGGTGGAGGGATAGCCACTATTCGATTTATACAAAAAATAAGAATAGAACAAACACAGCTTCGAGTATGACAAAGAAAATCCAACCGAAAGGAGTGGATGCCTGTGTTGACTTCGGAACTGCAAAAGAAACCAAAGCAAAGTAAAATAAGATACACCGAATATTACAATATGCAGGAAATCCTTGATAAACTGTATTCAGATTCAGAAAAAGGGAAAATTTTCAGTAACCTTATGGAACTGATTGCAAGTGATGAAAATATATTGCTTGCATACAGAACAATCAAGAAAAATAAAGGCAGTAATACATCAGGTGTTGACAGACGTACAATCAAATACCTTGCCAGATTGAGTGAGGTTGAGTTTATAAATCTGATAAAAAGAAAATTCCGTAAATATGTTCCGTGTCCTGTAAGAAGAAAAGAAATCAAAAAGGACAACGGAAAGAAAAGACCGCTTGGTATTCCTACCATAACAGACCGTATTATCCAACAATGTATTCTACAGGTTTTAGAGCCGATATGCGAAGCGAAATTTTTTGAACGTAGCAACGGGTTCCGTCCGAACAGAAGTGCAGAAAATGCAATTGCACAATGTTGCAGATTAATGCAGATACAGAATTTACACTATGTTGTTGATATTGACATCAAAGGATTTTTCGATAATGTTAACCATAGTAAACTTATACGGCAGATTTTGAGTTTAGGAATACAGGACAAAAAGTTAATCTGCATAATCAAGGCTATGCTTAAAGCTGAAATTATAATGCCTGACGGCAGTGTAGTAAAACCGACAAAAGGAACACCACAAGGAGGTATTCTATCACCGTTATTGTCAAATATCGTTCTTAATGAACTTGACTGGTGGATAGCCTCACAATGGGAAAATATGCCCACGCACACCAAATATAAGACAAAAGAAAACAAACAAGGGACAGTCATAAAAAGTCATATTTACAGAGCATTGAGAACAAGCAGACTGAAAGAAATGTATATTGTCAGATATGCTGATGATTTCAAGATATTCTGTAGAAATTACAAAGATGCTCAGAAAGCATTTGAAGCAACGAAAAAATGGCTGAAAGAAAGGCTGAAACTTGATATTAGTCCCGAAAAATCAAAAATAGTAAATCTGAAAGAAACATATTCAGACTATCTTGGATTTAAAATGAAAGTGCGGAAAAAAGGCGGTAAATACGTTGTCACTTCTCATATGTGCGACAAATCATTTACAAAGGCACAGAAAAAAATCAATAATGCAATTGTCTCAATACAGCACCCGAAAGATGCCAAAGAGCAATATCAGGCTATTCAGCGATATAATTCAGTTGTCGCAGGACTTCATAATTATTACTGCATTGCAACCTGCGTGTCACTGGATTTCGGAAAACTGGCATATCTTACAAGTTTCAAACGTGACAACAGATTAAAGGCAATTACTACAGACGGAACAGTTACAAGAGGTTTTATCGCCGAAAAATACGGAAAAAGCAGACAATTAAGATTTATCAGCGGACACCCGTTGATACCCGTAGGATATGTTCAGACAAGAAATGCACAGCACAAGAAAAAAGAAATAAACCGTTATACACCTGAGGTCAGAGAACTGATACACCGAAATCTCAGCATAGATACAAAAATGCTGTTATACCTCATGCAAAGCAGAATTTATGACGGAAGTATTGAGTTTTATGACAACAGGTTATCCCTGTTCTGCTCACAGTATGGAAAATGTGCGGTAAGCGGTGAAAAACTTTGTACTGATAATGTGCATTGTCATCATATTATCCCGAAAAATAATGGTGGAAATGATAGCTATACAAATTTAATTTTAGTCACAGAAACAATTCATATCTTAATTCATGCAACACAAAATGAAACTGTCAGACAATATCTGGACATTCTTAAACTGACGAAAAAACGGATTGAAAAACTCAACAAGCTAAGAAAAATGGCTGGAAATCAAGAAATTACGATGTAAAGGAAACTTTGAAAGTAACGAAGTGTGTAAGTTTTATTCAAAAAGCCCTGAGTGAAAATGTATAAATCGAGGGAACGCCGTATGAGTTGGAAACTCTCACGTACGGTGTGAAGCGGGGGAAAATTCGGAGATAATTTCAAAGAATTACCTATCGCTATCGGGTGCGAAATCTCAAGGAATGAAACAGCTTATGTCAGGTCTTGGACTTATCCTCCTCGCTATTGTACTTGTTCCTGTTCTTCAGAACATGATGACTGGTGCAGTCTGATTAACTGAATGCGGAAGTGGCGGGCTGTGGTGGGAAATCCGCATTTTCAAGCGAAAGGAGGACGAATATGAGCGTAATAAGTGATGCAATTGATTCTCTTGAAACATGGTGCAACAATCTTTTTAAAGACGGCATAAAATCGCAGTTTGACAGCATTTCCAATCTGCTGACTGATACTTTCTCTATGACAACTGGCAGCAGCGGTCTTGTGAATACTTATCTTGCCTCGCACCCTGCAAATTTTACGGGCGGTGCAACTACTGGAACTTCAATCTGGACGACAATTGAAACTCTCTGCAACAATGTTGTTGTGCCGATTGGTGGCTTTATTCTGACGATTATTCTGCTGAATGACCTGATTCATACGGTCATACGAGGGAACAACTTCAAGGATTTTGACGACTCAATTTTCATAAAATGGATAATCAAAGCTCTGTGCGGTGTGATTTTAGTGTCGAATGTTTACTACATTGCAAGCGGATTATTTTCGTTCGGAACTAACGTCTGTGCAAATGGACTGACTACGCTTTTCGGCAGTGGTGATTATTTGTCAACGGCTATTGAACTGAAAAAATCGGCATTGAGTGAGCTTGAACTGGGCGAGTTAATGACAGTCTGGTTTATTTCACTGATTGTTCATTTAGGTATCATGATTATGATTGTGGCTATCGTGATAACGCTTGCAAGCCGGATTATTGAGGTTTTCATGTATCTTTCTATCGCACCTATTCCTATGGCGACAATGATGGACAGTGGTGAGTGGTCGGGTATCGGAAAAAACTGGATTAAGCAGTTACTTGCACTTTCCTTTCAGGGATTTTTCATAGTTGTTGCTCTCGCAGTTTTCAAAACTTTATTCCGCAATATGATTGCAACTCTGAACAATGGTGAGGACGGCATTATTATGCAGATGGCTATGTTACTGGGTTATACGGCTGCACTGATTTTCACAATTTTAAGAACCAGTACAGTTTCAAAGTCCGTATTTTCAGCACATTAAGGAGGAAAAATGGCACATTATGTTTCAATCCCGAAAGACCTCAACGACATCAAAGAAAAATTTATCATGGGTTTAACAAAACGTC
>CAMWKY010000242.1 GCA_947174965.1 uncultured Ruminococcus sp.
CCAGTGCATTAAGTCTTTCAACCGATTCATCAGAATAAATGTCATATCCTTTATTTAATAAGGATTCCCCGATTGAAGCAACGAGATTTTCTATATCAATATTCATTGTAATTTCCTCCAAAAAATATTTTTCTACTGCAAGCCCCTGAAAATTGTTCCCAGAGGCTTGACAGCTTGTGTACAGATGTGGTATAATAAACGTGTCAATGGTTCAAATTTGACACATCAGGGTGCTTGTTATTGCAGTAACAAGTGCCTTTTCTTTATTATCCACATTATTCATCAGAACTGCTCCACCTTTCCCACTCTCTGCATAGCCTGCATAAGAGCATCAACAGATATATTTCCCTGCTCCGCTGAATTGGCTACCTTGAAAAGATTGACAGCATATCTCAAACCGCCTTTCTGTGAAGCTGCACTGCATAAACATTTAAGCACTTCATTATTAAGATTAAATTCGCTGAAAAGAGCAGCTATTTCGTTGATATTAAAGCGGTTGGATAAATTACAGGTGTATTCAATACGGCTGTATACCTGGTCAAATTCTTCCTTTTCCCTGCCTATTGTCATACGCTTTATAATATCCGGTGTTCCTGCATATATAACGCCCACTTCTGCACGGTCATTGAGAACCCTGAGAGTATCAAAAGCCCTTGCTTTCAGGTGCTGTGCTTCGTCAATTATGATAAGCCTGTCCGTTCCTGAAAGCTCGTCCACAATCCAGTCAAGTATGTCAGATGAAGAACCGCTGCATTCCTTATTCATTGATTTTGCTATCAGTTTAAGAATTGAACACGGAGACCATTTTGTGGCATCTGCCTGAATGTAGATTACTCCACTCATAATCTTCTGATAGCTTTTCAGAGCTGTTGTCTTGCCGCTTCCTGAAACACCCGATACAACGCCTGTACACCTGTTGGCATAAACATAATCAAGTGTATTGATGAT
Source organism: uncultured Ruminococcus sp. (assembly GCA_947174965.1). Lineage (GTDB taxonomy): Bacteria > Bacillota > Clostridia > Oscillospirales > Ruminococcaceae > Ruminococcus. The sequence continues at coordinate 949 of CAMWKY010000242.1, forward strand.
TTTTCTTGTGTTTCTTATCTTGTCTGTAAACTGCGGAGCTTTTGTGTAAGCTGTACGCATTTCCTGCAAATCTATGAAAGAATTAATCTTCACAGAAATTTCTTCATTGTCTCCGCTGTAGGAATCACTGAGAAACTGCGATATTACAGTGGTTGACAGGCGTATTCTCTTTGCAATAACAGCCTGAGTAAGTCCTATACTGCTTATGTAATCTATCAGCCTGATTCTTGCTTTTTCAATATTATCCATTTGCAAACCTCCTTGAAAGTTTGGATTCATAATCATCATCTTCATCAGCAGGGAGAACGTAAATTTTAGCTGCTGCATTGTCAATTCTCTGTTCCTCTTCACTGATACGTTCAATTTCCATTTTCTTATCAAATTCAAATTTACTGATTGAGGGAATATCACTGAAATCAGGTTCTCCGAATGCTTCTGCACGTCTTCTGTATACATCTTCAATCAGAGGAACTTCAACATTATGCGGATAACAGGATTTTGCAAATGCACGCATTTTGCTTTTTTCCTTTGCATTGTTCCTGATAACCTGCTTGTTGACCGCTTCGCCTGCTCCGTATACATAAAGCTCCTTGCACGGCAGAACAGCTAAAAAAGCACCGTTTTCAGCAAGATAAACATGAATTGTCCTGACATCACCGGTAAAATATTTTGCATACACTTTCTTACCGATGTACTGCCTGACGAAATCACCCAAATAGTAATCTTTTCTGTCAAGTTCTGCAAACTTTACACCGTTTTTTGTAACGGTTACTGTGCGGGTACGGCGACGCATTACTGAAAGCAGTTCCTTTTCTCCAATACGTCTCATAGGTTCTGTAAATTCCTCTTTATAGCACTGATACGGCGTTCTTCCGTTCATTCCCTTGCCGCTTTGTTCTGTATTGTTGTACAGCTTAATCACGTATTCAGCAACTTCTTTGAATTTCTCGAACGTCATAACCTGATTTGCTATTTTTGCATTTGTCTTTCCCATTGATTCAGCTCTATGCTCCGGACGGTCTCCGCAATAGGAATCAAGCATCTTATCAAAGTGTTCAATTGTCCTGAAAGCTCGTTCAATATGCTTTGCCTTTGCATTGTAGGGAATTGTATGCCTTACTTTGAGATTAAGTTCAGCCGCAAGAGAATAGTCATTGTCAAGATTGAATAAATCGTGTGTTGTATAGTCCTTGCCATTGTCAATCTGAATCACTCTGGGAAGTCCGCAGTTCCTTACAGCCTCTACAAAACTGTCAAGAACGGTATCTGAATTAGGTTCGCTCATTCTGATTACATAACCAAGAATATATCTTGAACGGCGGTCAATCCATGTACTGAGCCACGCTCTGCCTACTTTTCCCCTGTCATTCACAATAACGTCATATACATGGTGGTCTGCCACCCATTCATAATTTGACGGCACACTGTCATAATCAGTCGGTATGCTCGGCAGGTAGTTATCTTCAAAGAATTTCTTTCCCTTACGATACAATGCGAGTGTTGAATCGGGAACAGTATACAGAAAACGCTTGAAACTTGATATACTCGGCACATCTCCGTCAAGATTATTTTTTACAGCGTCATAGCATTCCTTGATTGACGGTTCCTTGTCGGAAAGATAGTATTTCAGGAACATATCCTGCATTTCATTTGTAAGTGAAGTTCCTGAACTGCTGCTGTGTCCTCTCAGGTCAATAAGTCCGCCTGCTCCGTATTGTTCATACCTTACAGCCCACTTTGAAAGGCGTTCGGGCTTGAACTCAAACATAGGATAGTTCTTTTTCATGTATCTGACAAACTGCTTGACATGGTCTTTATGCGGATAGCTGTCACGAAATCTGATATATTCCTGTACGATAAGCAGCTTTTCATTTAGTTCATCAAGTTTATCCTGCGGAAGTCCGTCAAGGAGCTGTTCTGATATGTCTCTTGAAACAGGCTTTCTTCTTTTTTCTGCATACCTGCACTGTGCTTCATCTGACAGACTTTCAAGAAGTATGCGGAGCTGTCTGCCATTCCTGCCCTTGCCGTCAACATACTTATATTTGATACGGTCATTTTCTGCATTTAATCGAATTGCTCTTTCAGTAATATTGCAACAAAGAGCAGCCTCTTTGACTGTTATCCAGTGTTCAGCCATTAACTTTCAGCTCCCTCTTTAAGAGCTGAAAGCATAATATCGCTGTCAACTGAAAGTACAGAAGCGATTGACTTGACTAATTCAACAGAGGGAATGAGTCTGCCCTTGATGATGAAACTGATTGTCCCTGCCGAACGGTCTACCTGTCTTGCAAGCCACGGCTGTGAACGCTCCATTTCTTTCAGTCTTGCTCTGATGATTGCACCTAAAGGCGAATCTGGTCTTTTTTCTGTCATTTTTTTCAAAACCTCTTTTCATTTTGATTTTTTTGTGATATAATAGTTATAAAGATAACTTAACCACAATCATATTATATCCCACATTCCCACATTTGTCAATGCTTTTTGGTGGGAATGTGGGAAAATTGGAGGAATGCACAATGACAGTAGGGGAAAGAATAGCTTTTTTTAGAAAAAGTAACAAAATCAGTCAACAAGACTTTGCAAACACTGTATCAATTTCTCGCACACATATATCAAAAATTGAAAATAATCAAGATAAACCATCATCTAAGTTATTAAGAACAATTTCTGAAGAATATAAGATAAATTATGAATGGCTTATAGAAGGAACAGGAGAAATGTGTTTGAGTGAAGAAGAGGTTTTATTAAAATCTCCTGAATTTCTCAAATATAAAATGAAAGAAACAATGAAAAATATGAATAGTCTTTTAAAAGATAGCAATTCAAGAGATTTACAATTACATCTTTATTCGCTTGATTTGTTGTTAAACACATTTATCCATATAAAACATAAGGCATCAAATCACATCTATACTCAATATGCAGAAAACATTGAAAAATTACTTGAACTTCTCTGGTTGCTCTCGGTTTCTCAAAACGATGATACCATATCTAAAAGAAAAAAGGAAATTATTGATAC
>CAMWKY010000243.1 GCA_947174965.1 uncultured Ruminococcus sp.
TTGCAAGAGCGTCAAGACCTGTTACACCGTCGCCGACATTGCAACAGTCTGCATTTATTTCTCCACGCTCTGAGAGTCCGTACTTGTCTTTGTTTCCAAGAGCCTGAATAATTGCTGTAGCATCTGCGATATTTACTGCGCCGTCGCAGTTTGCATCGCCAAGAAGTTCTGGTGTTGAAATACCACCTGTTGTAGCTGTTGTTGGAGTTGTAGTTTTTGATGTTGATGCAGTAGTTTGAGTTGTGCCATTTTCTGAATATACAATGTAGAAAAGGTTTGCTGTATCAGCCTTTGCGATTGTGTGTGCGCCAGCTCCGACATCAACCGTAATTATGCCGTCACCTGATGCTGTGTACTTAGTTCCGTCAACTTTTACTGTAGCTGTCGGCTCAACAAATACAAGAGTAAGTTTTCCGCCAGCAGTTGCATTGAATGTGATGTTTGTAGCTGATTCCATTTTGAGACACTGTGTAAGAGTTTTTCCGTCATAATTTACAGTACCCTTGTTTTTTGCAAGATTACCTGAAATTGTGTAGAAAGAACTGTTTGTGCCATTAGCTGTAAAGTCGTGAATCTGACCGCCTGAAACAACAGGAGCAACAGAAGTTGTTGTTGTTTGAACTGGCTTTGTTGTTGCAGATGATGTTGTCTGAGATGTTGAAGGTGTCACACCATTGTACATATGATAGCCGACACTCTTGTAAGTACCATTTGTTTCAGCAAAACCGCCCGGATTTGGTGAACCGTCTGCATTTCTCCACGCTGTATGGAAATCTGTACCCATTGCAGGAACTGTAAGATTTATGAAATCTGAATCAGCAGGAGTGATAATGTCACCGAGCTTTGCACCATTTGTCATTGCTGTATCAGTCTTTGCATAGTAATACTTGCTGTTGTAGTAAATTGTATTGTTAGCTGTACCGACAAGCTTATCGTTTGAAACCTTGATGCCTGATGCACCGACATCTGAAACCTTGCTTGTATTGAGATACGACATTACATTTGTAAAGAGAGTGTTTGTATCTGTACATCTGTAGCATGATACATTAGGCTTGCCGTTTCCGCCTACACCATTATTATAAGCTGTGCAGTCCTTAAGACTTCCAAGCTTAGGGTTGTTGTTGTCTGTAAATCCGCAGTTGAGATTTTCAAATGCAAGACAGTTTTCAACGATATGAGCAGAGCCGACACCTGAACCGCCAAGCTTGAAACCATTGCCGTCGCAGTCGCCATAGCCCTCGCCAAACTCTGTGAAGCCGTTTCTGAAAGCAATACAGTTTTTAAGAGTTACAACACCTATTGGACCTGTTTCTGTCTTTGCGAATAAATCCCAGCCGTCATCTGAGTTGCAGTAAGCCATACATCCATCAAAGACATTTCCTTTACCGCAGGTAAGTTTAGCGGCAAATCCGTCTGCATTTTCCATGGTCTTGTCATCGCAGTTATTTTTTGATGTGCAGTTGAGAATCAGGTTATATGAAGGCCAGTCAGCAATTGTAGCCTGACTTGCATCAAAACGTGAAACCTGTAAGCCTGTGTCCTGATTGTCATTGAATACCATCATTTCAATCTTATTGTTGCTTCCTGCGAGAATCATACCATTATCGGCAGCCTTTGTTATTTCAAATCCGTAGAAGTGCCAGTAGTTACCTCTGAGGGCAACACCTCTCTTTGCAGCATCAGCATCTCCCTGACCTGAAAAATCCCATACAACTTTTGCACCGGGATAAGCAGAAATTGTCTTGTAATTTCCTGCTGTACCGCTGTTTGAAGCATCAATTGTTATCATCTCACTGAATTTATAAGTACCGTCAAGGAGATATATTGTACCGCCAGCCTGAACGGATTTTATAGCAGAAAGAACATTTGTCGGAGTCTGCATTGTCTTGCCGTCACCTTTTCCGTCTGGTGAAGCATAGATTACTTTTTCACCTGTAGCAGGAGTTGCAGTTGTTGTGCTTGCAGGAGCATTTGTTGTTGTTACAGTTGTTGTAGTAGCTTTTGGAGCCGTAGTAGTTGTTGATACTGGTAGATTTGATGAATCCTCTTTAAATCCACTGCCTATAGCAACGATTGAATCTTTATAAGCAACAAGTGCTGATTTGAGAGCAGTATTTACAGCATAGCTTGCATCATCAACAGAATTATCAAATTGCCACTTGAAGTCACCGCCGTCAACACGACCTGCTTTAGCTGTTACAATAGCGGGAACATCTTCTGCCTTGTCGGGAGTATAGCTGTAGAATCCGCTTTCTGTATCGAAGTTGTTGTATGTAGCACCGCCGTCCTTTGCTTTTACAGATGACGGGACTTTTTCGTCTCTGGAAGATGCAACATAAGCATCAAAATCTGTATTATTTTCGCTGTATGGGACAAACTTTTCTGCACCCTCTATAACATTTCCATATGCCTTAATCATACCGCCTGTTTCACCTGAAAGGACAAGTCCGCCCTCTGAACCCTGCTTTGAAATGAGCATAGGCTCTTTGCAGTTTCTGAAATAGCAGTTCTCAACAAAAACGTCTGAATCAGTTGTCGAGCCAACACCATATTTAGCGTTACCGTCATAGTAGTTGTTGTAGACATGGACTGTAGCCACTCTTACACGTGGATGACGTGAATCGGAATGGTCGTACCAGTTGTGGTGATATGTGATATAGTTTGATGTATCACTTGCATTTGCGCCCTGAAGATTGCATTTGCCGTTATCGAAGAAGTGGTTGTATGAGTGTGTGATGTGGTGGGATTTTTTGGTATCAAGTGCGCCGTCACCTTTAACCTGGTCTGCATCTGAACCGGCATCACCATAGAAGAAGTCGCAGTTGTGAACCCAGCAATATGAATCACCCTGTTGTAAACCGCAGTCGTCACCCTCCTCACTGTTGCAGTTCATGAAAGCAAGATTTCTGATTTCTGCATCAACGCAGTTTTTGAGTACGATACCAAAGCCATTTACTGTTGCATCTGCACCGATACCCTCAACAGTCATGCCAGCTGTAACAGTATCAAGATAAATATCGCCTTTTGTAAGTACTGCGGGGTCTGTAATGTTTCCGATAATTCTTATTGAAATAGGACGTGTTTCCTTGCCTTTTTTGTAGCCAAGAATGATATTTTGCAATCCGACACAAGCAGTTTCGCCCTTGCCGTCAACATTAAGATTTACTGAAACAGTATCTTTAGTGGCATTTGTTACATATACAACGATTGCACCGCTTTTAAGCGTGCCGTCTTTATTGTAAGCACCGGGGGAGTGATTATCTTCAAAAGCATAACCGCTTCTATCGTGAGCATAAACACTTGCTGTTCCCTCTGCTGATTTTGAGCTGTCCTCTTTGCCGTTGATAACAGGTACGATTTTCATTGTGTGACTGCCTGCTTTGAGTCCAACCATATCAGCTCTCATATAACCGCTGTATTGTCTGATAAGCATTGAATCAATCTGTACGCCGTCAACGTAAACATTGTAGCCTGATGCGCCCGAAACTGCGCCCCATGTAGCGTACATACCCTCACCATAGCCGACAGTTGCATTGATTTTGACGCTTGCTTCAGCGGCAAGGCTGTTGATTATGTTGCTTGTAACAGTTGGTGCTGTCATTCCGACAGTTCCAGCCATTGCAGATGCACTCATAACAGCAGACAAGGCAACTGACATGATTCTTTTTTTCATCATTGAATTTTTCATTGTGCATGACCTCTCTTGAAATTAAATATAATAATAATCTGAATATACGTCAGAAAATTCATTTATCCGTATATTGCTAATCCGTTTTGTGCAAGTACATTATATCACTTTTTTTCCATTTTGTCAATGTGAAATTTTCTATATATTGTATTTTTTTGATGAATTTGTTAAATGATATTTGATATATAGTTTGCAGATTATCAAATAAAAAATCTGCTCGTAAGAGAGCAGATAATTCTGAATTATTCTGTTGTATCTGTTTCAGAGGATTCAC
>CAMWKY010000244.1 GCA_947174965.1 uncultured Ruminococcus sp.
AATGAAAAAACTATCGCTGTACCGCATTATCTCTCCTGCAACGATAAAAACTATCCGGAGCAGGACGGCGGAATATGGCGTATATGTGGATATATCAAGGAAAATCCGAACGCTGAAAATAAAAACTACTCTTATGGCTATGCTGTAGGACGTTTTCTGCGTGTAGTCAATACAAGTCATATTGAATTTGAAAATACTGTTAATCTGCATAATTTCGGGCTGAATCTGCCCATACGCAATATTCATGGTGATACAAAGATTGATAATATAATTTTCGGTGAAAAGATTACAATAATTGATTTTGATACGGCTATGCGTGGATATATATGCACTGATTACGGTGACATGGTACGTTCGGCTACAAACAAGTCGTTTGATTTACAAACAGTTTATCAGATTACTGAAGGATTTGCTGACGGTCTTGACGGACTTCTTACAAAAAGCGAGATTGATTCACTTTACAGCGGAATTATTCTTGTTACGACTGAACTGGCTGGACGATACCATGCAGGAAACAAAAATTTTCCCAATAAAACACATGAAGAGTGCAGAGAAAGAGAAAATCAGCTTAACTTACAGCTTGATGAATTTTACAGGCACAAAAATGATATAATCAAAATAATTGACGAATGTTTCAGTTGAATTTTCAGAAAAGAGTTGATATTGTGGATATTGAAATTGAAAAAGTAAAAGATTTTAACGAACTTGCAGAAGTTGCGAAACTTGCTGAAAAAATATGGCATGAATGTTTTGTCGGAATTATCAGCAACGGGCAGATTGACTACATGGTAGAAAAATTTCAGTCGCTTGATGCAATGAAAAATCAGATTGCAAATCAAAACTATACTTATTTTGCAGTATATTGTGATAGTGAGTTGTGCGGATATATCGGCGTAAAGCCTGAATCGGACGACAGATTTTTCCTTAGCAAGCTTTATCTGCATGAGAGCAAGAGGGGAAAGGGCATTGCTTCTGTCATGCTGAAAAAAGTATTTGATGAGGCTCATAAAATCGGAAAAAAGCGTGTATATCTCACGGTAAACAAGCATAACAGTCATGCAGTTGATGTATACAAAAAAACAGGATTCATAGTTTCTGATACAGCTGTAACAGATATTGGAAACGGCTATATAATGGACGACTTTATCATGGAATACAAGCTGTAATATCCGCATAAAATAGCTTTATAAAGGAGCTGTTTTATTATGGGTATAGCAGAATTGACATTTCTTTCACTCGGTCTTGCGACAGATGCTTTTTCTGTGTCTGTCTGCAAAGGACTGAGCATGAAAAAAATCAACTTAAAAGGTGCGTTTGTCACATCACTTTTTTTCGGGATATTTCAGGCAGTTATGCCACTTATTGGCTATTTTCTCGGCAGTCATTTTTCGTCATTCATCAATACATACAGTCATTGGATTGCATTTATACTGCTTGGATTTATCGGCGGAAAGATGATTTTTGAGACGTTCAGCAAGTCTGATGAGGATTCAGAAGTCACGGCATATAGACTTGATATAAAAGAAACAATTGTTCTTGCAATAGCAACAAGTATAGATGCGCTTGCTGTAGGATTGCTTTTCACAATGCAGACGACAAACATTTTTTTCTCTGTAGGCATGATTGGAGTTATTACTTTTATTATGTGCCTGATTGGTGTTGCTGTTGGAAACAGATTCGGCAGTAAATACGAAAAAAAAGCTGAATTTATTGGCGGATTGGTTCTTGTGCTTATCGGCGTGAAACTTCTGCTTGACGGCTTAGGACTTCTCTAAATCGACACACACAATATCAGGAAAATTGAATAATCTTAAAGGAATTACGCTGTTTCCTAATCCTCTGCTGATTATCATTGAGGTATCTGCTGATTCATGCAGTCCGCTTGTGTATTTCGGGAAAAATCCCTGGTCGGGTGCAACCAATCCCTCGATAAAAGGCAGTCGGAACTGTCCGCCGTGAGCGTGACCTGTCAGAACTAAATCAACACTGCCGTATGTGCTGTAATCGTGTATATATTGCGGTTCGTGTGCAAGAAGAATATTAAGTGTATTTTCATTTGTTGGAAGAAAACGGCTGAAACTGTCTGAAAGCATTTTGTCGTCAATTCCTGTCAGTGAAAATGCACAGTTATTTTTTTTGACTGTTATCGTTTCATTGTCAAGTATCTGCACACCTGCCGATTTCAGACCGCTGAACAGTTTTTCACGTTCAGCAGTATCAAGCCAGTATTCATGATTGCCCGTGACATAGTATGTCGGAGCAATTTCAGCAGATTTTTCAGCAAATTCAAGTGCTGTTTCGATATTTGTGTGATTCGAATCAACAATATCACCAGTTATTGCTATAATATCAGGGTTGAGGGCTGAAATTTTTTTGATTAACCTGTTGCCGAACTTTTTATTGTGCAAGTCGGAAATCTGCACAATTCTGAATCCGTCAAGCTCCGTTGAAATTTTCGGACTTGAATATCTGTAATCTGATACAGTAAGCATATTATTCTGCCAGTAGCAGAAAATCAGTAGTATTATTATAACTATTGCAAAGATATATTTTTTTCTCTTTGTGATTTTTTTCAATTTAATCATCTCCATATCAAAGAAAAGCAGTTTCCGAACTCAATCAGAAACTGCTACATTTTGGTAAAAATTACTGCTGATAGCTTGATGTTATGTTGAAGTATTCTTCAAGAGTGAGAGTAGGGTCGCCACAAGCATCAGCGGCATTGCGTAAATCCTGCGCAACAGTTTTTCCTACATAGCGGATATGCCATGGCTCATACTTATAGCCCGTGATGTAGTCTTTGTTTTTCGGATAGCGGATAATGAAGCCGTACTCTACACAATGTTCCTCAAGCCATTCAGCTTCGGGAGTGTCTGCAAATGAATCGTCGATTGTGTTTACATCAATAGCAAGACCTGTCTGGTGTTCTGAATATCCCGGACGTGCTGAAAATGTATCAGCTGTTTCCTGTCCGTAGGCATATACATAGTTGTTGTAAATTTGTTCCTGCGTTTCATACGAACGGAAACCAGATGAAAGATATATATTCAGTCCTGCATTTGCAGCACCGTTTGCAAGTTCAAGAAATGCTTCATATGTGTCATCTGTAAGTCCACCGGGGTTGAAAGTTGACGGAACAGAATATGTCTTGTTGGCAATAAGTACACCATTTACATATGTTATGCCATCAATCTGCTGTATTCCGCTTGATGACTTTACAGTTACTTTTACTTCTGCGCCTATATTCTGATTATCAGCGGAAACAACTTTTATTATGCAGTTTCCCTCACCTTTGCCCGTGATATTTCCGTCTCTGTCAACTGTTGCAACGTTTTCGTTGGAACTTGTCCATATTTCTCTTATATTTTCAGAGACTACGGGATATTTTATAGTTTGTCCGACTGCAACTTCTGCACTGTAGTAGCTTAAAGTAATACCGCTTAAAGTTTGGGTGGTTGTCTGCGTGGTTACAGAACTGTTGTTCGTACCTGTTGTATTATTCAGAATTGTACCTGCTGTTGCAACAGGAATTTTTGTTGTTGAGACTGTTGTTGCATCAGAAGCTTTTTTAGTAGTTGTAAGTGAGGAAGGGTCTCTTGTTACAACTTGATAACTGATAGATGTTGTTGTTGATTCCGTATCAGCAGTTGTATCTGTTGATACAGTTGTTGTTGTCTCTGCATCTTCTGTTGATTCTGTTGTTTCTTCAGGAGTGCCTTCAACTGTACCTTCGGCAATACTCAATCCGCCATATTCAGCAGAATTTTCAGCTTGTGGTACATCATTTCCACATGAAGCAAGAATTGTTATACAAGTTAATGCAGTAAGAAACGCAGTGCTTTTCTGGTGTTTTCTGTTCATTTTTTATCATCTCCATAATTTTTAAAAGAAAAAGTTTGTTTATCTATCTGAAATAATATTATAACATATTTTTCTTTG
>CAMWKY010000245.1 GCA_947174965.1 uncultured Ruminococcus sp.
GTAAAATAATACATATGATTAATAAAAAATAAATACGGAGGTATTTTAAAATGATTTCAGCAGGAGATTTTAGAAACGGTGTAACTTTTGAACTTGATGGACAGGTTGTTCAGGTTGTTGAGTTTCAGCACGTAAAACCAGGAAAGGGCGCAGCTTTTGTAAGAACAAAGTATAAGAATGTAATTACAGGTTCAGTTGTTGAAACTTCTTTCAATCCTACAGCTAAATTCCCGACAGCTTTCGTTGAAAGAAAAGATATGCAGTACAGTTATAATGATGGCGACCTTTACTATTTTATGGATATGGAAACATATGAACAGCTTCCGGTAAGTGCGTCAGTTCTTGGCGACAACTTTAAATTTGTAAAGGAAGAAATGATTTGCAAGATTCTTTCTTATAAGGGAAGTGTTTTCGGTGTTGAACCGCCGAACTTTGTAGAACTTGTTGTTACACAGACAGACCCGGGCTTTAAGGGTGATACAGCTACAAACGCTACAAAGCCAGCTACTCTTGAAACAGGTGCAGAAATTAAAGTTCCGCTCTTTATTGATGAGGGTGAAAAAATTCAGGTTGACACAAGAACCGGCGAATATATGTCACGTGCTTAATCAATAGTTGATTTATTATATTAAAGGAGGCTTTTTCTATGAAACTTACAGAAAAAATGTCTTATCTTCAGGGTTTGCTTGATGGTCTTGATATTGATACATCTACAAAAGAGGGAAAAGCTCTTGTAAAGATGTCAGAAGTTATGGCTGAAATGGTTCTTTATGTAGAGGATTTGCAGTCGCAGGTTGATGAACTTACAGATTTCTGCGATATTCTTGATGAAAATATGGAGCAGATTAGTCAGGATATTTATGATTGCGATGACTGTGAAGAATGTGATGAATGTTTTGACGATGACGAAGATGACGAGTACGAGTTGGAAGATGATGAACTTTATGAAGTAACTTGTCCAACTTGTGGCGATACTATCCTTGTTGATGAGGGCATGATTGATGAGGGTTCTATTAATTGTCCGAACTGTAATGAACTTCTTGAGTTCGATTGTGATGACCTTACTATCGGGGATTTTGAGGAATTTGAAGAATTTCCAAACGAAGATTAATTGAAATTTTGTGCAGGCGGATAAATTTATCCGCTTGCAGAAATTTTTTTATAAAACTCTTGACATTTCTTGAAATGTGTGTTATAATATTAAAGCGATGTGCGGATATGGCGGAATAGGCAGACGCGCTGGCTTCAGGTGCCAGTCGGGGCAACTCGGTGCAGGTTCAACTCCTGTTATCCGCACCAGGTATTCAAAGACTGTGCAGTTTTGGCACGGTCTTTTTTATTTTTTCTGTGAAGATGTATTTATTACTTCTATCGGGAGGTCTTTTATGGAAACTAAACTTAAACTCTATGGATTCAATAATCTGACAAAATCTCTAAGTTTCAATATATATGATGTATGCTATGCAAGAACACCAAAGGCTCAGCTTGATTATATAGCTTATGTTGATGAAGTCTATAATTCGGAGCGTATCACTAATATTATGACTCATCTTACTGAAATGATAGGAGCAAAAGTCCTTAGTATATCCCGACAGGATTATGACCCGCAGGGTGCTTCTGCAACTTTTCTTATATCTGATGATACCATGATTCCGATAGGCAGAGAAACTGTTGCACATCTGGATAAAAGCCATGTTACAGTGCATACTTATCCGGAATATCACCCCGATACAAATATAGCAACTTTCAGAGTTGATATTGATGTTGCAACCTGCGGAAAAATAACTCCGCTTACTGCTCTTGATTATCTTATCGGAAGTTTTGACTCCGATATTATTATCATGGATTACAGAGTGCGTGGCTTTACAAGAAATTTAAGTGGTGAAAAACTCTTTATAGACCATGATATTACGTCCGTTCAGAACTATATTGACAAGGCAACTCTTGAAAAATATGATGCTGTTGATATAAACGTCTATCAGGCAAATATTTTTCATACAAAAATGCTTATAAAAGAAATTGAATTACAAAATTATCTTTTTAATACAGATGTAAGGGAACTTTCTCCACGCAGCAGACTTGATATTACAGATGCTCTCAGGCGTGAAATGATTGAAATATTCAGCGGAAGGAATGTTTTTGGCAATGGCTCTTTCTCAGGTTAATGCACCGATTTATGAAGCTCTCAGAAAATTCAGAAGAATGAGGGTTGTACCTTTTGATGTTCCGGGTCACAAGCGTGGTCGTGGAAATATGGAACTCACAGAGTTTTTAGGTGAGGACTGCATGAATGTTGATGTAAATTCAATGAAACCGCTTGATAACCTCTGCCACCCTGTTTCAGTAATCAAAGATGCAGAAATGCTTGTTGCAGAAGCTTTCAAGGCAGAAAATGCGTTCTTTATGGTTGGCGGAACTACTTCTGCTGTACAAAGTATGATTATGTACGCCTGCAAAAGCGGTGATAAAATCATCATGCCACGAAATGTACATAGAAGTGCTATAAATGCACTCATTCTTACAGGTGCAGTTCCCGTATATGTAAATCCAGATGTAAACCGTCAGCTTGGAATTGCTCTTGGAATGTCCGTTGAACAGGTTGAACAGGCTATCAAGGAAAATCCGCAGGCAAAGGCTATCATGGTGAATAATCCCACGTATTATGGCATCTGCTCCGACCTGAAAAAAATCGTTGAACTTGCTCACGCTCACAATATGCTTGTCCTTGTTGACGAAGCACATGGTACACACTTCTATTTCGGGGAGAATTTTCCGATAACTGCTATGGAAGCTGGTGCAGATATTGCTTCTGTCAGTATGCACAAATCTGGTGGAAGTCTTACGCAGAGTTCATTTCTGCTTATGGGAAAAAACATCAATGCAGACTATATGCGTCAGGTTGTCAATCTTACGCAGACAACAAGTGCATCATATCTGTTGTTGTCAAGTCTTGATATTTCACGCAAGAGACTTGCATTAAGCGGACGTGAAATATTTGCGCAGACTGTTGAAATGGCAGAGTATGCACGCTCTGAAATAAACTCAATCGGCGGTTACTATGCGTATTCAAAAGAACTGATAAACGGCGACAGCATCTATGATTTTGATGTATCAAAACTTAGCGTATACACTCTCCCAATCGGTCTTGCAGGAATTGAAGTGTATGACTTGCTTCGTGATGAATATGATATTCAGATTGAGTTTGGTGATTTAGGAAATATCCTTGCTTATCTCTCTGTAGGCGACAGAAAGCGTGACATTGAACGTCTTATAAGTGCAATGGCTGAAATAAAGCGACGTTTCGGAAAATCTGAAACAAATATGCTTAGTCAGGAATATATTTCACCGATTGTTGCAGAAGCTCCCCGACGTGCATTTTATGCAGACAAGATTTCACTTCCGCTTGATGAAAGTGTGGGCAGAGTATGTACGGAGTTTGTTATGTGCTATCCTCCTGGTATACCGATTCTTGCACCTGGTGAACTTATTACACAAGATATAGTTGACTATATCAGATATGCAAAAGAAAAGGGCTGTCAGATGACGGGTACTGAAGATATTAACATTGAAAGACTGAATGTTCTTGTATAAAATCAATGGGGAATTATTATGATTTTTGAAAAAGCAGATATTAATGATTTGGCTTCATTGACAGAATTAAGAATAGATTATCTGATTGAAGATTATGGAGAAATTTCAGAATTGCAGATAAATCAGATTTCTGAAAAACTGCCTGATTATTATTTAACCAATATCAGCAAGAAATCCCCCACTTCTAAGCGAACGAAGTGAGCGAAAGTGGGGGATGAATTGCGTCAGATTATTGACAAATAAAAGATGATATGATAAAATGATATTATGAAAGCAGAGGTGAAAGCAATGACAAACAAAGCCTATAAATTCAGAATATATCCCAATGCGGAGCAAAGAGTTTTGT
>CAMWKY010000246.1 GCA_947174965.1 uncultured Ruminococcus sp.
CTTTTTTTGTTGAATAAATATGTACTTGATTTTGTGGCGGAAATATTTATTTTGTACCGAAAATTCGGTCGCCTGCATCTCCGACACCCGGAACAATATACTTATCCTCATTAAGTCCCTTATCCATAACGCCTGTATAAATATCAACATCAGGGTGCATCATACGTACTTTGTCAACTCCCTCAGGTGAACAGATAATGCACATAAACTTGATATTCTTGACACCAAGTTTTTTTATTTCGTCAATAGCTGCTACTGCTGAATGACCTGTTGCAAGCATAGGGTCAACAATAATAACATGACGTTCTGCAATATCATCAGGCATTTTTGAATAATATTTTACTGCTTCTTTCGTATCAGGTTCACGGAATATACCAATATGACCGATTTTGGCAGCAGGTACAAGTGCGGTTACACCGTCTATCATGCCAAGCCCTGCACGGAGAATCGGCACAAATGCAAGCTTTCTGCCTGAAATTACCTTTGTCTTTGCAACAGCAATAGGTGTTTCAATTTCAACTTCCTTAAGCGGTAAATCTCTTGTTGCTTCATAGCATATAAACATTGCTATTTCCGAAACAAGCTCACGAAATTCCTTTGTACCTGTGTTTTTATCTCTCAAAAGAGAAATCTTGTGCTGTACAAGTGGGTGATTGATGATGTGTAAATCTGCCATAACAAAACAACTCCTATCTATTATTTTCTATATCAGTGATTAAGTCAATGCGACGCTTATGACGACCGCCCTCAAATTCTGTTGTCATGAATATTTCGGCAAGTTCGCACGCAAGACCTGTTCCGAGTACTCTTGCACCCATACACATCACATTTGCATCATTATGCAGTCTTGTATACTTTGCAGAAAATGAGTCAGAACAGAGTGCGGCTCTTATACCCTTGAATTTATTTGCCGTCATTGACATTCCTATACCCGTACCGCAAATCAGAATACCTTTTTCACATTCCCCTGACTGTACAAGTTCGCATACAGCCTTTGCAATTACAGGATAATCACACGGTTCGCCGTCTGTACCTAAATCTTTGAGTTCAAAACCCTTTTCTTTAAGTGCATCAATAACCGCCTTTTTCATTTCAACTCCTGCATGGTCACAACCAATTGCTATCATTAAAAATCACTCCTAATTATTTTCTAAATCTTTTTCAGCCTTTGATTTCTGTAAATACGATACTTCCAGTTCATCAGGCAAAACAAATTTTTCCGACATAGCACCTAAACATATTCCGCACGCATTCTGCAATCTGCTTTGCGGAGGTGCAATGGTAAACATTGGCGAACGGTAATTCATAAAGAAATCGGGTGAACCGTCTCCGCAAAGAAGTACTTCTGTACCGTTCATTGCAAGAAATTCTGCCAGTTCGTCACGGCTGATAATCTGCTCACTGCATATAGGCTCAACTGCATATCCGTCACTTTTATATGTGCAGGTGTATACAAGTTCCGCCCTTGCATTCATGATTGAACATATAGTACCCTTATAAGCTGTATTATTATATGCAAGTCCTTTGAGAGTGGAAACTCCACAGCATTTACAGTCAAGACCAAATCCCATAGCTTTCACAACAGATACACCAATCCGCAAGCCTGTATAACTTCCCGGTCCGTTTGCAACAGCTATAACATCAATATCAGAAACTTTTTTACCTGCCTGTTCTATCATATTCTTTATGGCAGGCATTATTACTTGTGAGTGCGTTTTTTCTGTATAAAGTGAAGTATGTGCAAGAAAAATTTCTGTTTCTGTATCAAAAAGTGCAGTTGATGCTGTTTTTCCTGATGTATCAATTCCAAGCAGAATCAAATTTTCCACCGTCCTCTATAATAATTTCTCTTTTTGTATCATCAAGAGCATTTATTGTGATATATATTGTATTTTTCGGCAGAAACTCCGATATATTCTCCGACCACTCAATAACAGCAACATTATCTGCAAAATCATAATCATAAAACCCTGATGACTCCAAATCGCCCTCTGATTCTATGCGGTACATATCAAAGTGATACATATTAATATCGTTTCCACAGTACTCATTTACAAGGGCAAAAGTCGGAGATGTCACATTGTCGCCAAGTCCAAGACCCATTGCAAGACCTCTTGTAAAAGTGGTTTTTCCTGCTCCGAGATTGCCCTTATATGCGATTATATCACCTTTTTTCAGTAATCTTCCAAGCTTTATTGCTGTTTCAATAGTTTCCTGTGGTGAATTTGTTACTATCTTCATATCAGAAAAGCCCCGTTATATTGCCGTTTACGTCGCAGTCTATATTAAGTGCGGACGGTGCTTTCGGAAGTCCGGGCATTGTAAGAATATCGCCTGTATAGATTACAACAAATCCTGCACCTGCTGAAACTCTTGCATCACGTACTGTTATACTGAAATTCTTTGGCTTGCCGAGAAGTGACGGATTATCCGACAGCGAGTATTGTGTCTTTGCAACACATATCGGAAGATTTCTGAATCCTATGCTTTCAATTTCCTTGATTGCCTTTTCTGCCTGCGGAGTATAATTCACACCGTCTGCACGGTAAATTTCCTTTGCAACCTTTTCAATTTTGTCCTTAATCGGAAGTTCTGTTGCATAAATCGGGTGAAATTTCTCATTGCTGTCATCTGTAAGTCTGATTGTATCGCACACTTTATTTGCGAGGTCGATACCGCCCTCACCGCCTTTTGCAAATACTTCACACATAGAAACGTCTACGCCCATATCAGAACAGAAGTTCTTTACAAATTCAATTTCTGCATCTGTATCAGTACCGAAACGGTTAATAGCAACAACAACAGGAACATGGAACTTGTGTATATTTTCAATATGTGTCTGCAAATTTACAATACCTTTTTCCAATGCCCACAGATTTTCCTTTTCAAGTTCGTTTTTCGGCACTTTTCCATTATATTTCAATGCACGGATTGTCGCAACAAGTACAACACAAGCAGGAGTAAGACCGCCATATCTGCACTTTATATCAAAGAATTTTTCTGCACCTAAATCCGAGCCGAATCCAGCTTCTGTAATACAGTAGTCACCGAGTTTAAGCGCAAGTTTTGTTGCACGAACAGAATTACAGCCATGTGCGATATTAGCAAAAGGTCCGCCATGAATAAATGCCGGATTATTTTCAAGTGTCTGCACAAGATTCGGTTTAAGAGCATCTTTCAGAAGTGCAGTCATAGCACCTGTACAGCCGATTTCACGTGCAAAAACAGGCTCTCCATCAAGATTATATGCAACAAGTATATTTCCAAGACGTTTTTTAAGGTCGCCTAAATCAGTTGCAAGACAAAGTATAGCCATAATTTCAGATGCAACAGTAATATTGAAACCGTCCTCACGTGGCACACCGTTAGCTTTTCCGCCAAGTCCTACAACAATATTTCTCAATGCACGGTCGTTCATATCCATACAACGCTTGAATAATATACGTCTCTGGTCTATTTTCAGTTCATTTCCCTGCTGAATGTGGTTATCAATCATAGCACAAAGAAGATTGTTAGCTGCTGTTATAGCGTGCATATCACCTGTAAAGTGCAGATTTATGTCCTCCATTGGTACAACCTGAGCATATCCTCCGCCAGCTGCACCGCCTTTTATTCCGAAAACAGGACCAAGAGACGGCTCACGCAATGCAAGTACAGCATTTTTGCCGATTTTTCCCATAGCTTCAGCAAGTCCGACGCTGACTGTTGTTTTTCCCTCACCTGCTGGAGTAGGATTTATAGCTGTAACAAGAATAAGTTTTCCGTCCTCACGAAATGCAAGCTGAGAGTATAAACTTTCTGACAGCTTTGCTTTGTAGTGTCCGTATGGCTCAAGATAATCGTCGCTTATTCCAAGAGCAGATGCAATCTCACTTATCTTTTTCATTTTCGCATTCTGTGCAATTTCTATATCTGACAACATAGG
>CAMWKY010000247.1 GCA_947174965.1 uncultured Ruminococcus sp.
TAGTATTGAAAAGCTGTATAATATATTCTCTTTTTGCAAGATTATCAGAAAAAGCTGTTGCTCCGCCTGATGCTGTTCCAAGTTTAAGAGCATAGTCATATCCTCTGCCACTCTGACAACCTGCAATAAATCCAGCAATCATTGAATCACCTGCTCCGACAGAATTTTTTACAGTTCCCTTGCATACTCCGCATACATGAATATTTTCATGTTCATCAACAAGAACAGCACCCTTTTCTGCTCTTGAAACAAGAACATTTACAGCACCAAGCTTTTTCAGTTTCAGTGCGTATTCTGTAACATCTTCTGTCGTTTCAATAGTTCTGCCGAATATATCACCAAGTTCTAAATCATTTGGCTTTATAAGAAACGGCTTGTATCTCATTACTTTCATAAGAAGATTTTTTTCTGCATCAACAACAGTCCTGATATTTTTGCCATCGACATATTCAAGAATTTTCTGATACATATCAGACGGCAGAGAAGCAGGAACACTTCCGGCAAGAATAAGTATATCTCCGTCTTTAAGCCTGTCAAGTTTATGAAAAAGTTCCTTTATTTTATAATCTGGAATATCTGCACCCCTGCCATTAATTTCTGTTTCCTGTCCGAACTTTATTTTTATGTTTATTCTTGAAAAACCGTCCTCAAGATGTACAAAATCCGTTTCTATTCCTGCATTTTTCACTGCATTTTCAATTGCTGTTCCTGTAAATCCTGCAATAAAACCAAGTGCGACGGATTTTATTCCAAGTTCCGCAAGTACAAACGAAACATTTATTCCTTTACCGCCGAAATATATTTCTTCAGATTTTGTGCGATTGACACAACCTGTCTTTATTTCATCAGTATGAATCACATAATCAACAGCAGGATTGAAAGTAACTGTATAAATCATAGTTTATGACCTCCATTATTTGTAACATATTATAACCTATTGATGAATTTTTGTCAAGAATTTAATTTACAAAAATATGTTTTAATACTGCTGATACATATTCATATAAAAAAGTCCAGCTTTTTACTGGACTTTTTCACAAGTTTTTTGTTATTCAATACCGATTACTTCGTAACCTGCATCTGTTACAGCATTTTTAAGCACATCATCAGAAACGTCCTTTGAAAGCTCAATATATGCACATTTTTCCTCAAGGGAAACTTCGGCAGATACACCATCAATAGCATTGAGAATTTTTGTCACCATGCCTGTACAATGGCTACACATCATACCTTCAATTTTCATAGTCTTTGTCATTTTATTCACCTCCTTTTGCGGAATATCCTCTGTAGTATGTGGGATTTCCTGTTCGTCTTTGCTTTTGGCTGTTCTGAAAAAGTTCAGGCGAAGTGCATTTGTCACCACACAAACAGAACTAAGACTCATTGCGGCTGCTCCGAACATGGGATTCAACTGCCAGTGGAAAACGGGATAGAATACACCAGCCGCAAGAGGTATTCCAAGAGCATTATAGAATAATGCCCAGAAAAGATTCTGCTTGATATTGCGTATTGTTGCCTTGCTTAATCGTATTGCTTCTGCGGAATCACGCAAATCATTTTTCATAAGCACAATATCAGCGGATTCTATTGCAATATCCTGACCTGCTCCGACAGCAATTCCAACATCTGCAACAGCGAGTGCAGGAGCGTCGTTTATACCGTCGCCAATCATTGCAACACATTCGCCGTTCTGTTGTAAATCCTGAATTATAGTTGTTTTGTTCTGCGGAAGAAGTTCAGCGTGTACTTCATCAATGCCAAGCTGTCGGCGGATTGTCTCTGCTGTTTTTGCATTGTCTCCTGTAAGCATTATTGTTTTTATACCCATTGACTTTATCATGTCAATTGCTTCCTTTGAAGTTTTCTTAATCGGGTCGGCTATGGCAATTATACCGACTGCTTTTCCGTTTACAGCAGTATACAGCGGAATTGCACCGTTTTCAGCAAGATTTGCAGATTTATCGGCAAGTGCAGAAATATTGATGCTGTTCTGCTCCATTAAACGACTGTTGCCGATTAATATACTGTCGCTGTTTACTTTTCCCGATATTCCGCCACCCTCTGTTTCAGTATATTCATCACATGAAACAAGATTTATCTTTTTTTCCTCACAATATTTTACAATCGATTTTGCAAGCGGGTGAGAGGAGTTTTTTTCTGATGAACCAATAAGTGTGAGAAACTTTTTTTCGTCAATTCCGTTCAGGATTACTTCCTGTACCGACGGTTTGCCCTCTGTACAAGTACCAGTCTTATCAAGTACAACTGCACCTACATGATGTGCGGTTTCAAGACTTTCAGCGGATTTTATTAAAATACCGTCTGATGCGCCTTTTCCTGTACCTACCATAATAGCTGTAGGTGTAGCAAGTCCTAGAGAACATGGGCATGAGATTACAAGAACAGATATGCCTGCTTTCAGTGCAGATGCAAAGTCGTCTGTTACAATAATCCACACAACAGCAGAAACAACAGCAATTGCAATTACAACAGGAACGAATATTCCGCTTATTTTGTCGGCAAGTCTTGCTATAGGTGCTTTTGATGCTGATGCTTCCTCAACAAGACTTATTATCTGCGACAATGTAGAGTCTTTTTCCACTTTGTCGCATCTGCATTTAACAAATCCACCTTTTGAAACGCTTGCACTCATAAGTGTATCGCCAGTCACTTTTTTTACCGGTATGCTTTCACCTGTTAAAGCTGACTGGTCAACGAAGCATTTGCCCTCAATGACAGTTGCATCACAAGGAACGGAATTTCCTGCTCTAAGCAGAAAAATATCACCTACTGCTATTTCAGATGCAGGAATTTCAACTTCTTTGCCGTCACGGACAACAACAGCTGTTTTCGGTGTAAGATTTACAAGCTTGCTGACAGCATCAGACGTTTTGCGTTTGCTTTTTGATTCAAGATATTTTCCGACTGTTATAAGAGTCAGAATCATTCCGCACGATTCAAAATAAAGATTCATCATATAGTCGTGCGCCGTTAAGAGTTCTCCCCTGCCCATGTAATAAGCAGTCATATATATTCCATATAGACTGTATACTAAAGCGGAAGATGCTCCAAGAGCAATAAGACTGTCCATATTAGGTGAACGGTGAACAAGATTTTTGAAACCGTTACGGAAAAAATGAAAATTGAGTGCAACAATGGGTAAAGTTAAGAGCAGTTGAGTTAATGCGTAAATCATCATATTTTCCTGACCGCTGATTATCGATGGAACAGGCAGACCGAGCATATGTCCCATACAGATATAGAAAAGTGGTATAAGAAAACACACTGACCAGATAAGCCGTTTTTTCATTTTTTTCAGTTCACCTGTAGCACTGTCGGTTTTTTGAGTTGCTTCAGTCCCTTTTTCAGATGCTCCATAGCCTGCATTTTCAACAGCTGAAATAATTTTTGCTGAATCTGCTGAATTTTCATCATATTCCACCTGCATAAAATTCTGCAAAAGATTTACATTGACAGTTGCAACACCATTTACACTTCTTACAGCTTTTTCAACATGAGCCTGGCAAGCGGAGCAGGTCATGCCTGTTACATTGAATTTTGATTTTTTCAACTGAAAGTCACTCCTATTTAAGTTTTTTCATAAGATTCAAAGCTTCGTTTACAATATCATTATTGCCGTTTTTGATTTCCTCAATCACACAAGTCTGCATATGTTCCTCAAGGACAATATACCCGATACTCTGCAATGCACTTTCAACAGCTGAAATCTGATTTATAATGTCTCCGCAGTACCTGTTATCATCAATCATTTTCTGTATGCCATTAAGCTGTCCGATTATACGGTTTATGCGGTTTTTGATTTGCTTTGAGTTTTCTTCGCTTCGTGGCGTTTTCTTTAAATGACAGCAACATTTTTCTGAATCATTCATAAAATCCTCCTTCATATAC
>CAMWKY010000248.1 GCA_947174965.1 uncultured Ruminococcus sp.
CACGAGCTTTGCGTTCAGCTTCTTCACGAGCTTTGCGCTCTGCTTCTGCACGAGCTTTGCGTTCAGCTTCTTCACGAGCTTTGCGCTCTGCTTCTGCACGAGCCTTGCGCTCTGCTTCTGCACGAGCCTTGCGTTCAGCTTCTGCACGAGCTTTGCGTTCAGCTTCTGCACGTGCTTTTTTGAGTTTATCTTTTTCCAGTTCTTCTGCTCTTATTGCATCATAGTCGGGCAGTTCACTTGAAATAACAATTCTTTTCTTTGGTTTGTTTTCAGTAGATGCAGGTTTTTTTTCTGAAACAGCTTTTTTTTGCGGAAGCGGAGCAAGTTTTTTCGGAGCTGTTCCTTTATTAACAGGCTTGACAGATTCTGATTTATTTTTAAGGTTGTTCAGCTTATCATCATTATCTTTTTTGAGAGCCATAATTACCTCCTGAGTTAAATATATTATCTTATCTGACCATTTCCGTCAATCAGATACTTTACTGTTGTAAGTTCAGCAAGACCCATTGGACCTCTTGCATGAAGTTTTTGAGTTGATATGCCTATTTCCGCACCGTAGCCGAACTCTCCGCCGTCCGTGAAACGTGTTGAGGCATTTACATAGACAGCAGCAGCATCAACTTCTTTCTGGAATTTATGTGCAGAATCAAGAGACTTTGTAACAATGCACTCTGAATGACGTGTGCTGTATTTTCTTATGTGTGCAATTGCTTCATCAATTGAATCAACAACTTTTACCGCAATAATATAATCATTAAATTCTGTAGCGTATTCAATTTCAGTTGCTTTTTCAACTGTATCACCTAAAATGTCGATTGTCTTGTCACAGCCGTAAATTTTTACATTGTGAGCCTTGAATCTTTCGGCAATTGCAGGAAGAAATTTTTCTGCAATATCTTTATGCACCAGAAGACTTTCAATAGCATTGCACACAGATGGACGTTGAGTTTTTGCATTGTCTGTTATATCTACAGCCATATCAATATCAGCGGAATCATCTACATATACATGACAGTTGCCTGCTCCGGTTTCGATTACAGGTACAGTTGCATTTTGTACGACAGCCTGAATAAGTCTTGCGCTTCCACGTGGAATAAGCACATCAACATAGCCGTTAAGTTTCATTAGTTCATTTGTAGTCTCACGTGATGTATTGTCAACAACCTGAATAATATCAGCAGGAAGTCCGCATTTTTCAAGTGCATCACGCATGATTTTTCCAAGACATATATTTGAATTGATAGCTTCTTTACCGCCTTTGAGTATAACAGCGTTTCCTGCTTTAAGACATAATGCGGCGGCATCAACCGTAACATTAGGGCGTGACTCAAAGATGATGCCGATAACACCAAGCGGAACACGTTTTTTTGTGATTCTTAATCCGTTCGGACGTTCAAATCCGTCAATAACCTGTCCTATCGGGTCGTTGAGTGCGATAAGTTCGTCTACGCCTTTTGCCATACCTGCAATTCGGGTTTCATCAAGTTTAAGTCTGTCCTGCATAGCCTGTGACATATTGTTTTCTTTTGCAGCTTGTAAATCTTTAGCATTTTCGGCAATAATAAGCTGTGCATTTTCTGTAAGTGCCTTTGAGATTGCAGAAAGTGCATCATTTTTCAGTTTTGTTGAAGCACCTGCAATAATCGGCTCTGCATTTTTTGCTTTAATGCCAAGTTCCTTTGTATAACTCATATATACTTCACCTCATAAATATTTTTAGTCACATATATTCAGTCTGCTGAATATATGACAATATTTTTTACTTTTTACTCTTGAAAATAGTACCGATTTCCTTATTTTCGAATAAATCGTACAATAGTTCGGGATTCTTGCCGTTCATGATTACCATGTCAATACCTGCATCAGTGGCGATTTTAGCAGCATTTATTTTAGTTGACATACCACCTGTTCCGAGATTTGTACCTGCTCCGCCTGCAACACTTTCTATTTCGGGAGTAATCTCCTCAACTACTGATATAGGCTGTGCATCAGGATTTGTACGTGGGTCATCATTGTAAAGTCCGTCAATATCGGAGAGAATCAGCAACAAATCTGCTCCCGATAAACTTGCAACAAGTGCAGAAAGAGAGTCATTTTCACCGATTTCAAGTTCAAGCTCATCTATAGAAATTGAGTCGTTTTCGTTTACAATTGGAATAACGCCCATGCTCACGAGAGTTTCAATGGTGTTCTTGAAATTTTCGCAGTGATTAGGGTTGTTGATGATTGTTTTAGTAAGAAGAATCTGTGCGACTGTTACACTGTATTTCTCAAACATATCATCATAGACGTGCATAAGTTCGCACTGTCCGACAGCAGCAACAGCCTGTTTCATTTTTGTATCTTTAGGCTTTTTTGAAAGACCGAGTTTGCCTGTGCCAAGTCCGACAGCACCGGAAGAAACCATAATAATTTCTTTGCCTGAATTATGCAGGTCGGATATTACACGGACAAGATTTGTCATTCGGCGTATATTAAGCTTGCCTGTCTTGTGAGCAAGTGTTGAAGTGCCAAGTTTTATAACAATTCTTTGTTTTTCAGAGATATTTCTCATATTTTTATCTTCCTTAAATCAATTGACTTTATTTTGTGGCATACCATTCTGCCACTTTTCTATATTATCGCATACTATATCAAACAGACGTTCTCTTGTTTCGTAAGATGCCCATGCAGTATGCGGAGTTATTTTGCAGTTTACAGCCGATTTCAGCGGAGTATCGGGGGACATTGGCTCTTTTTCAAGAACATCAAGATAAGCATATGCAATTTTTCTGTTATTGAGTGCATCTGCCAAATCTTTTTCATTGACGACAGCACCTCTTGATGTATTAATCAGTACAGCAGAGGATTTCATTGAATCAATAAGGACTGAATTTACAATTCCTTTTGTTTTATCCGTAAGAGGGCAATGAAATGTAAGAAAATCTGCTTTTTTTACAGCTGTTTCAATATCCGTCACTTCATACGGGCAATTTTCGGGAATAGTTCTTGTGCTGATAATTATATTCATGCCGAAAGCATTTCCGATTTCAGCAACTCTTTTTCCTATTGAGCCATAGCCGATAACTGAGAGAGTTTTTCCTTTGAGTTCAGTTGTGGGAATCGGAAAATATGAAAAGCATGGAGATTTCTCCCATTCATCATTTTTTACAGCATTATCATAATCGCATATGTGGTTGGAGTAGTCCAGTATATAGGCGAAAACCTGCTGTGCAACCGCATCTGTGGAGTATTGTCCCGCATTGCATACTGTTATATTTTTTAACTTTGCGTATTCAATGTCAACATTGTTGAAACCTGTCGCAAAAAGTCCGATATATCGAATATCAGGGCATTTGTCCATAACTTCTTTTGTTATAAGTACCTTGTTGCAGAGTACGATTTCAGCATTTCTGATATGTTGAATAGTCTGTTCAGGCAAAGTTGACTGATATATATTCAGTTCTCCATATTTTGTAAGTGGAGATGGTGATATATCGTTGTCTGAAGTCATTGTTGACCAGTCAAGTACAGCTATTTTCATTCCTGTTCCTCATTATCTGTATTGATTTCTGTTTCCTCTGCTGTTTCAGCATCTTTGAAAAAGAATGTTGTAATAAAAGCAGATACGAGCAGAATAAATTCAACTATTCCTACAGCATAGTATAAAGTTCTGTTGTCAGATATTTCAAGAGCAAGAGAAATCGGAACAGCAAATGCCATAATCAGCTGATAAGGCTTTTTGTTTGTTATAAATCTGAATAAAAAGAAAACAAGTGCAATTATGCTGAATCCGATATGAAGTGATAAAGGAAACGGGAAAAGCTGTGGAGTTTCCATGCCCTGAGCTGCAACAGTAAAAATAGAGTTTAACATAAATTTCTCCAATCAAAAGGCTGTTTTTACGGCATACAGCCATGC
>CAMWKY010000249.1 GCA_947174965.1 uncultured Ruminococcus sp.
AGTACATCAATCTTTGGGCATAAAAATAACCGACAGACGATGTATTTACAGCATCTTGAAAACTGAATATGAAACATCAACGCTATTTTGTTTTCTTTTTCTTCTTCCTGAGAGGAGGATCAGAATGGCAAAAAAATCATCAGGGACTAACTATGTTCAAATGTATAAAAAATATCCCGATGTGGTTTCTATGAAACAGGTCTGCGAAATGCTCAATATAGGTCGCAACTATGCTTATCGGCTGATACGTTCAGGAAAGCTCAAACGAATGGACGATTGCCGTATCATTCGTGTTACCAAAAATGCAGTTATTGAGTATGCAGAGCAGAATCCACAACTTTTTGACAAATCCCCAGTGTAAAGTGCCGAAAATAAATAAAGCGGTCTAATTGTCTTGCATTATATTTGGTTTCGCGCTATAATAGAGAAGTCAACAGGCAGACTTACCGCTTTCAAATCGAAGGAGGATAAAAGAAATGAAAGCAAGTCAGCCTTATAAATATATCACTGCCGTGAAAAACGGCAAGCACTATGTTGTCTTTGATTTTAAGGACAGAGAGGGCAAACGTAAGCGTAAATGGGTAAACACTGAACTGCCTGAGAAATGCACGAAAAAAGCTCTGAAAGAAGCGGTGGAAAACATTGTGGAGGAGTTTGACAAGAGCATTACCGAGGGTGGAGTTGTTATTCACGATAAGAAAACTACATATGCTGTTCTCAGTGATACGAATATATCCCAACAGCCGCTTGGTGAATTCTTTTCCGACTGGCTTGCATATATCAAACCAAATGTGGCTCGTACAACACATCTTTGCTATCGCAAGACAGCAGACAGATATTTGGAATACATCAATGAGAATTATCCAGGCTTAACCCTTGGGGCGGTCAATCACAATCACATTCAGAATTATCTCAACTACAAGCTCGATAAAGGAGTAAAAGGCAGTTCTGCAAAACAGTATTATCTTGCATTGCACTCTGCATTTGCTCATGCTGTAAAAATGGAGCTGATTCCGAAGCACCCTATGGATAAGTTAGTTGTTCCGAGAGCTGACAGACATGAAGCGACTTTCTATAATTCTGATGAACTGAACGAACTTTTTGAGGTGTTTAAGGGAGACAAGCTCGAACTTGTTGTTCACATCGCAGCTTACTACGGTTTGAGGAGATGTGAGATACTTGGTTTGAGGTGGGACGCAATTGACTTTAAAAATAAAACTATAACCATTCAGCGTAAAATTGTGAGTGATTATGATGACGAGGGCAAAATGAAGCTCTATGTGGAGACAAGGCTGAAAACCAATTCCACAAGAAGAACACTTCCGCTGATACCTCACATTGAGGAACTGCTGCTTGAAAAAAAGAAGATGGAAACTCAGTTCAAAAAAACTTGTGGTAAGAGCTATAACAAGGAGTTTGACGGATTTATCTGCCGTGATAATCTCGGTAAAATGATAACTCCTAACTATGTCACACAGCACTTTCACTATGTTGTTACCAAAAACTGAATGAAGCATCTGCGTTTCCATGATCTCCGTCATTCGTGTGCGAGCTTATTACTTGCGAACGATATTCCAATGAAAGCAATTCAGGAGTGGCTCGGACATAGCAATTTTGCTATCACGGCAAATCTTTATAGTCATTTGGAGTATAACGCTAAGGTCAATTCGGCTGAAACTATTGCAAGGGTTCTCGGCGGTAAGTCAGAGGATAAATCCGATGCAGAGAAACTGACCACAAAGAAAACTGCAAATAAGACCACAAACAAGAAGTCAACTGCAAAGACGGCAGACAAAACACCCTCAAAAAAGTCGGGTGGTAGAAAAAAGAAAAGCGATAAACCCAGTAATATGAGTGAATCGCAAGTGTCAACATTATAGAATATAATGAATGAAAAATGGAATCAAGAAAAAGAAAGCAAAAAACGAACGATTTTGGTAGAAAAATTGGTAGAAAAAATAGCGATTCACAATTATATTGTCTACCAACAAATTTCTGAAACGCAGTTAAATCGGGCTTAAACAAGAAAATTTACAAGCAAATTCATATAATAGAGTAGACAAATTCAAGATTATATGGTATAATATCACTGAGGTGAACAGACTATGTACAGAATACTTGTGGCAGATGATGAACCTGATGTTCTAAATCTGCTGAAAGATTATTTTGAAATCAACGGCTATGAAGTAATTACGGCTGAAAACGGTAAAGTTGTACTTGAAAAAATCAGACTGAATCCTGATATAATTCTGCTTGATATAAATATGCCCGATATGGACGGGATTTCAGTATGCAGGGAAATACGTGACTATGTTTCGTGTCCGATTCTGTTTCTTACGGCAAGAGTTGAGGACTGCGATAAAATCATGGGCTTTGCATCAGGCGGTGACGACTATATTGTCAAGCCTTTTTCCATTGATGAACTCGGTGCAAGAGTTATGGCACATATACGCCGTGAACACCGTGGGAACAGCGTTTCAAATGTACGTTTTTTTGGTGAAGTAAGTATAGATTATTCTGCAAAAACGGTATCAGTAAACGGCATAAAAACTGAATTTGCAAGAAAAGAATTTGAAATCATTGAACTGCTTTCCATGAATACAGGACAGGTCTTTGATAAGGAGCGTATTTACGAAAAGTTATGGGGATATGATGCGGAGGGAAATGCAAGTGTTGTTGCGGAACATATACGCAGAATACGTGCAAAACTGGCAGGTGAAGCAGGTCACATTGAAACTGTGTGGGGGATTGGATATAAATGGGTAAAATAAAAATGAAGTCGCTGAAATGGAATTTTTTTGTTTATCTTTCAGTCTGCTTTATACTGTCCTTTATAGGCTCAATGATTATAGGATTTGCAACAAATGATTTACAGGACTGGTACGAAGGAAGACATTCTGATGTGAGATTATCTGTTACCCCTGAAGATTCTTACACTGTATTGTTTGACGGTAATGTAAATATTGGCAAACACTATATAATCACTGATGACAGACCTGTTGCAGAGAAGAAATATAGAGTAATATATTTTATTATATCTTATACACAGATACTTCTTATCCCCTTGTGGATTATCTTTTGTGTTGTACTTATTGGTATACTTTTTTATAAGCATCAGCTTCAGAATCCTATTGAAATTTTGTTTGATGCGTCAAAAAAGATTTCCGCAAATCAGCTTGATTTCAAAGTTGAATATAAAAAACAGAATGAACTCGGACAGCTTTGCAGTTCTTTTGATAATATGAGAAAAGCACTCTATGAAAATAATCTTGAAATGTGGCGTGCTCTTGAGGAGCGAAAGCGTCTGAACTCCGCATTTTCCCATGATTTGCGTACTCCTCTGACAGTTCTTAAAGGATATGCGGAATTTCTTGAAAAGTATTCGGGAAAGCTTACAGAAGATAAGACTGCTGAAATTATTTCAAGAATGAGCAGTCAAATAGAACGTCTTGAAAGCTATACCTATAAAATGAGTGATTTGCAGAAACTGGAAGATATTGTGCCTGATATTGCAGAGGTAAAGGCTGATGTACTTAAAGAAAGTTTTTCTGAAAGTGGAAAATATATATGCAGGAATAAACAGTTTTTACTTCATTTTTACAGTGATACAGATAAATTATTTATTGACTGTACGCTTGTTATGGAAGTCTACGAAAATATTGTATCAAATGCGGAAAGATACGCAGATGATTATGTGAGAGCGTATATTTTTGTTGAAGAAGATTTTCTGAAAATAGTTGTATATGATGACGGAAAAGGCTTTTCGGATAAAGCGTTACAGCTTGCAAAAGAGCCTTTTTACCGTGATGACAGGGAACAGAACAGCAGTCATTTCGGTCTTGGACTTTATATATGCCGTATAATATGCGAAAAGTGTGGAGGAAGTGTTGATA
>CAMWKY010000250.1 GCA_947174965.1 uncultured Ruminococcus sp.
ATTCAATTATTCGCATAAATCAGAATTTATATGCTTTCTATAAATTCTATCTCATAATCAGAGCCTAATTCCTCACAAAGACGAAAAAAAGTTTTTTTGGAAACATCTAAAAACTCGTCTATCTGCTTTTCATTCCACAGCAAATCACTGTTTGGTTCTTCCCAGTTGAGTGCCTCATCATGCCACTCGATTAAATGCTCCAGTTTTTCTTTTAACTCATTAGAAACGGGCAATTGTGAGGTAAAAATCGGATAATTATTAAACTTTGCTTTAGAAGCTTGATTTGTACTCCATAAGCAAACACCACTACCCCAATCATACATAAATTTCATTGTATATGTTGCCATTATGATTCACCTCTAAATTTCGATTTATCTTAGTAATAATTATACATCAAATCCACTGCATTGTCAATAGAAAAAACGCCATAGCACTTTTGACTGAAAATCATAAGTGCTATGGCGAAAACTTCTTTATTTGACTGTATCAGGGAGTTTTGTAATCTGTTTTGCTTCAAGTTTCTGAATAGCAAGTGCGTCAAGACCTGTTACGCCGTCGCCGACATTGCAACAGTCAGCATTAATAAGTCCCTGTTCAGAAAGTCCGTATTTGTCTTTGTTGCCAAGATGCTGTACAATTGCTGTAGCATCTGCAATATTTACCTCACAGTCGCAGTTTGCGTCACCAAGAAGTGTTTTATTGTTGCTTGAATCTGTAGTGGGGGTTGTTTCTGTCGGGATTTCCTCTTTGACAGGTGTTGAACCGTCAGGCTCAATTCCGCCGACAAACACACCGTCATCATATACGCAGATATTGTCTGTTCTTACTTCGTTTCCTGTTCCGAAGAAAGCATCATCTTCTTTGTACATTGTCAAATCCTGATAACTCGGGTCATTTTTCGGATTCCATGTATCGCCATAGTACATACCAACTGTAAACTGATACTTTTTGCCTGAATTTGCAATCTTATAGCCGTCCCACTTAATTTCAATGTAGTATATATTGTCTTTTTTGTCATATTTATAAGGTCCGCTGATTATACCGTCAGCCGGAGCAGCTTCTGTAGCAGCCTGGTCGTAAAGTTCAGATGCTTTCACGCTTTCAACATTCGCAATTTCAGAGGCATCAAAATAGTAGCGGACTGAAATATCTTTAGAGCCTTTTGTTGAGTCGGTCATTACCATGAATGAAACTTTTGTAACTCCACAGCCGTCAGCGTTGAGGTCGTCAATACCACACGCATTTATCCAGTAGTTGTTGCCGCCGCCTTCAGCACCTCCGCTGTATTTTGGAGCAGGCGGAAAATCTTTTGTCGGCTGCATATCGGGAGTACCGAAATATTCATAAAGACCTGCACAAGCTCCTACAAATGCAGCATTGTAGTCAATAGTAACTTCGTTATATATGTAGTCTTCTGTTATATCCCTGTGACCGTCCTGACCGTCAGGACCGCCAGCCAATGCACCGTAAAGCACATATCTATGCTCATCAGGGTCTTCACATTTTGTAAGACCTGATGCTGCTCTGTGGTGAGGATATTTAACTGAATTTTCATTATATCCTACAATCATACTTCTGCTTCCGTGTGTGGGAACATCTTCTTCTGAATCTTCAGCTTCCTTGAAAGTGAGGTCATTTTTGCCCATGATGTATTCCATCTGACCTTTAGCCCATTCAGAAAATTCACCGGGTTTGCCGTTGTTTGTGTACTTATCATATACAAGACCGACAAGCTGCATTGCAGTGTTGTAACGTGCAGAACCCCACTGGTTGAGGAAAGCATATCCCTGCGGAGATTCAAGTGCCTGCCATGTAGGGAGACATTTAGCTACCTGTTCCCAGATATTTTCAAAAACATACTCATTTTTGCCTTGTGCTTTTCTTATGACGTTGATGAGGTCAAGCTCGGGATTTTCCTGATTTATTCTTGCCCAGAGACAAGCTGTACCACTCCACACGTCATTCCAGCAGTAGCACCAGCCACTTGGTGCATAATAATCATAGTAAGGTGCAGCCAGTTCAAGTGAAGATTTGTCACCCGTACAGAGATAGAGCCACGCAGCAGCCCAGCAATAGTCATCTTCCCACTTTTCAGAACGGTAATAGCCCTTTGGACCATCAGCATTGTCACTTAATTCAAGCGGATTTTCATTTGCAAAATTCCATAATGCAAGTGCATAGTCAAGTGATTTTTCTGCATAATCAGGGTCAGTATCCTTGAAATTGAGATAGTTTATTGCAAGAGATGCGCAGGCAGATACAACATAGTCTGTCTGTGGTTTTTCAGCTGTAAGAAAAAATGCAGGTCTGCCCATTTCGTCAATTTCAGGAGAGTTCCAGAAAGAGTGGTCTATATCGCCGTCACCTACCTGATAACAGTGAGCGATAACTTTTCCATCTTTGTCACGGAATGTACATTTCATGAGATAGTCATTGAAATAGCGGAGAATTGTTTCTATGTGTTCGTCCTGACCTGTTTTCTTGTAAGCATCACGGAACTCATAATATCCCCAGCCAAGAGTTGCGGCAGAGTAATTTTCAGGCATACCAAATTCAACGTGGTCGCCTGCATCATGAAACCCTCCTGCAACGTCAACACAGCCGTCGCCGTCAGGGTCAAGAATATCCTTGTATTTGTCGATAAACTCCTGAGAAAGATTTGTGCCGTGAAAGTCCTCTATACCGGCAACAAGCGGAATTTCAGCATCATAAGTATGACAGTCGCCACGCCATGTATATCGGTTGTTTTCGTCTACCTCCGTACCGCACATATTAGCATCATAGAAGTATATGGAATACTGCAAAGCACGGGCAAAATCATAGTCAAGACCTGAATCATTTGCCAGTGAGTCTTTAATCTCCTCTGCGGCATTGATAATAGGTATAGCTATAGCAGTCTGCGTCAGCATTATTGCCGAACACATAACAGCGGCAATTTTTTTGAATTTAATCATTTTTAATCCCTCCTGAAATTCAGATAATTACATATCCTGCTATAATAATACCATATTATTCACAAAAAATCAATAGTTTTTTCATTTTTTAATATGTATTTTTTTATGCCATGCAAGTATAGTTATTGCAAATATCAGAATTATTCCGCCAATCAAAGTTATTGAAGGAATATATATTCTTTGTCCGTTTATTTTCTGAATTGCTATCGCATGAACTGAATCGGACGCATTTTCAAATGTAAGAGAATTTTCTTTTGCATATCGTTCAGCAGATGATTTTTTTGTGCCGAGAAGTATAAATTTGTCAAGAGTTGACGCACCGTCAGGAGTCGGAACATATCCTACAGCACAAAAGCCGATTTCATTTACAGATGAGGGAACATATATTCCTTTAAGGGATTCGCACATATAAAACGAACAGTCCCCGATTTTTTGCAATGCATCATTCAGTGATACAGATGAAAGAGATGTACACCCCGAAAAACAGAAGTCGCCCATATCTGTCACATTTTCTGGAATTATCACAGCTTTTAGACTTATACAGCTTCTGAAACATGATTCAGGTATTTTTGTTATATTTTCAGGCAGTGCAACGGAAGTCAATGCAGAATCACCGCAGAAACAGCCCATACCAATTTCATTTACATTGTCGGGAATTACTATGCTTTCAAGTGACGAACAGCCGTAAAAAGCGTGATGACCGATTTTTTCGATACTGTCGGGGATTTTTATATTTCTCAATGTACTGCACTCATAAAAAGCATTATCATGTATTTCAACTACACGACAGCCGTCTATTATATCAGGTATTTCAAGAAAAACAGGCTCTCCTGAAAATCCTGTAATCGAAGCTTTATTGTCGGTGATTGTGTATAAATAATCCGATTTTTCGGCACTTTCGGCAACATACGG
>CAMWKY010000251.1 GCA_947174965.1 uncultured Ruminococcus sp.
ACTGATATTTATACTGTTGATATGAATGAGGATTTGGAATTTACTGTTGCTGATTTGGTTGCACTCAATAACTACTTGTTAAATAAGTAAAAAAAATGCTGTTGCATCATAGTCTGATGCAACAGTTATTTTTTTGTTAAGCGTATTCTTCGTCCCAGCCGTAATCATCATAGGAGACTTTGTTATTTTTGGAGTTTCCGAAGTCGATTTTTTCAATAAGTTCAGCATTTTCAGGAGTATTTCTGATATATAATACACGGTCATTAACTATAGCTTTTGCAAGTGGCATCTCACCAATAATAATAGGAGTGCTGTTCTTTATCAGATTAATAACGTCTCTATTTCCTACACTTGCAGATACTGCATTATCATCAGTGCTGTAATAAGTTCTTGTGTGTGATACGCTTGTTATCTTGTCAACAAGAATATAACTATCATATCCGTAATAATTATAGCGGTTATACATTGTCTGTTCCTTTTCCACATAGTTTTTGAAATTCGATTCAAATTTAGGATTAAGTACAAAATCAACATATGCACTGTCGAAACTGTCCATATCAACAGGCGGAATATCAGCATCAAGTACTTTTATGGTGTTCTCAAATGATTCAAGTACCCAGTAATTGCCAATATAGCAGTATACTTTGCCGTTGATAAGGTCATCTTCCGTCATATTTTTCATGTCAGTTTCATAAGCCTTGCGGAGTTCGTTCATCTGTCTTTCTGTTAATGATGAGTGGTTGACGGAGTTGCACACACTGTCAGTTAAACCTAAATTGTATCTTATACCATACTCTCTGCCGTCAGTATATACTCTACTGCCTAATTCATTTGCAGAATATTCTGCATATTCGTCAGATAAGAGGATAGCTTTTGTGAGATTGTCGGTCATTCCTGAATATACAGTGTAACTTCTCATTGTTTTTGAGCCTGTCATGCCTGAATACGTCAGGTCAATATTAATATCAATATCTCTGGAGTAGGTATATCTTTCTGATTTATTTACTTCATTATATGAATAGTTCTGCGGATTGAAATGTCTGTCAACTATATCTTTGTTGAGTGCAATAGCTTCTTTTATAACGTCCTTGTCCTTGAATCTGATGTCTTCATCAATACGGAATGTATCATTGTAGCCTGTATCAATTGTAACATAATCGACACTTAAAGCAGACGGAATATGTCTTGACGCACCGAAACCGTCAGTTACCTTGCATATTCCGCATATTGCAAATACAGATACAACAGATAAGACAAAGCCTACACCTGCTGTCCAGAACTTCTTGAAACCACGTCTTGTAATGATTTCCATAACAAACCATATAACAGCACATATTACAATACCTGCAAATATAAATCCGTCAAATATGATAAACAGTGAGAGTATGCAGAATACAACCATTGTCATTATAGCATAGAAGAATGAGCGGTATACATAAGGCTTTGAAACGTCCTCTGCTTTTCTGAATTTATGCAGCTGCCATGCAGAACATACATAAACAGCAACTGAAACAAGCATTGTAAACACCCATTCAACAAGCATGAATGAAGTTTTCGACAGACTTTCCTTATAGCCGTCATACATATCATAGGCTTCAACGAACTGTACAAAGAACGCAAATGCACCAGCAGGGTTTGTACTTGTGAATATTGCTTTTGTGAATATTGCCTCCTCTGCAATTCCAAAGCCTGATGTCTGTATGATTGCAAGCCATAAACAGCCGATTGTTGCAGGTATCATAACGATAAATGAAATTACACTGAAATTTGCTTCAAATGTGTTTCCGCAGAATGTGAGGGCAAACACTGTTATTGAGTAATACTGTATCATAGCCATGATTACAATAAGTGCTATTTCAAGCATGAATGGCATCATTTCCCACATTTCGTTCATATCAATAAAAATCTGTCCTATGCCAAGCATTATAAGGCTGACGATTATTGAAATAACAAGTGGTACAACATAAATAGTAAGTCCCGACAAGTAGTCCGCAAAGAATCGTTGAGTACCGTTTAATGGGAGAGAGTAGTTCATATCCGTTCTGGTTTTCTTGTACAAGTATTTGTATTGAGATAGTGCAACGGTAGCACCCATAAGCACAACCGCACTCAATGCAAAGAATCCTATAACAACGAATGTCATACAGCCGTCTTCTACTGCATATTCCATTTTCTTATCTTCTGCCCAGAACATAATCATTGTAGCTATTGACATGGCAGGAAGTCCAAGTATATTGAGTATAATATTGACAATGAGACTTTTTCTGTTGCTTTTTAAGTTGTTGAGATAACGTGTCCAGAAAAAGCTTGTTTTATTTGAGTTCGTTGCTGTCATATCCAAGCACCTCCAGTTCATAGATAAATATTTCTTCAAGTGAAAGCGGAATCAGTTCAAGTACAACAGGATTTTTCGGTGCAAAGAATTTTTCAAGCTCCTGCATTTCACCTTTTGCTATAATATAGTAGATACTCTGATTTTTCTCAAAGTGGAGAATATCAAGACCCTCTGCCGAAAGCTGTTCACGGGTGTACTCTTTTGCAGTTCCATCGTCATTTTTCGGGAAAACAACTTGAATTTTGTGAACACTTGTTGTAACGCTGTCAATCTCTCTTGAAAATACGATTTTTCCGTTGTGGAGGAGTGCAGCCGTATCACACACTTCATTGATTTCCTTTAAGTTGTGGGAGGATATTACTGTAGTAAGCTGTCTGTCAAGCATAGCATCAACAAGCATATGCTTTACGATAATTCGCATAGTAGGGTCAAGACCGTCAAATGCTTCGTCAAGCAGTAAGTAATCAGTTCTGCACGCAAGACCGATTATAACAATTGCCTGTCGTTTCATACCTTTTGAAAATGTGTTGATTTTCTTGTTAAGCGGTAAATTTACACGCTGTCGCAGTTCCTCAAACATCTCA
The DNA here is from genome assembly GCA_947174965.1 of uncultured Ruminococcus sp. GTDB lineage: Bacteria > Bacillota > Clostridia > Oscillospirales > Ruminococcaceae > Ruminococcus. The sequence continues at coordinate 2,920 of CAMWKY010000251.1, forward strand.
TCAGAAAAATTCATGTAGTAACTTTTATAGTATTCTTTGAGTGCCTGCAAAGTATAATTTCCGAACTGCACCGTTTCGTCATTGATAAAGAACACTTTTTGTTTTGTGGAAACATTGTCGTAAACAGATTCGCCGTCGATAAGAACATCACCCGAATCATGCTTGTATATTCCCGACAAAAGACGTAAAATAGTTGATTTTCCTGCACCGTTTGAGCCTAAAAGTCCGAAAGCCGTACCCTTTTCGATTTTCAGGTCAACTCCGTCAAGTGCGTTGTACGTGTCAAATTTCTTGACAACATTTTTTAACTCAATCATGTTTTTCTCCTTTCTTGTCTGCTTCAAAGATAGTGTCGATTCTGTTTTTCATTGTGTCGGCTGAAATACCACGTTTCATAGTAAAAGTAACGGATTTATCAAATTCCGACAGAGTTGCTTCACGGAAAATGTCGCTGTCAAGTGATGAAATGAAACTTCCACGCCCCTGAACTGAATAAATAATTTTATTTCTTTCAAGTTCCTGATAAGCCTTTGCAACAGTGTTCGGGTTTACCCCTATATCCTTTGCAAGATTTCTTACGCTTGGCAACTGTTCATTTTCGCTCAATGTTCCCGAAATTGCAAGCTCAATGATTTTATTGTAAATCTGCTCATAAATCGGGATTCGGCTTGTTAAGTCAATAGAAAACATAAACTCTCCTTTCTGTCTATTATGTACCATGATTTATAATACAGTTACTACAATAATAGCTTAACACACATTTACAGATTTGTCAAGTGTTTTTTCAAAAATATATGGATTGGCAATTTCACCGGTTTTGAGCTGCTGAAGCATCATACTGAGTCCATCCTCATCCGGCTGAAAAAGCATACCCGCCTTCGACAGCGTTTCCAGCTCACTCATGCTGCAAAAGCAAGGGAGCCCCATTTCAC
>CAMWKY010000252.1 GCA_947174965.1 uncultured Ruminococcus sp.
TGGAAATTTATTCATAAAAATGTTGCTTTAAGTATTTTTTAAAAATTTCTTAAAAATTTATAAAAATATTGACAATAAAATTAAAGTATGCTACAATGTTAACTATACTATGAATAAAATGGTTAAGGCAAATTTTTCAATCAGTTTATGCAGGAAAGGAGTTCCGGATATAATATGGAACAGAAAAAAAAGAAACGCACACTGTTTATAGTTATTATAACAGCTTTGCTTTTAGGTATCGGAATTTTTGCTGTTATAACACACAGCAGAAATATTTCGGAATCCCTACAGAATTTTTCAGCAAATACAGTTGAAACCACTGAAATTGAATACCATGATATTTCCAATCATATAAATGTTTCGGGAAACGTTGAAAGTGAAAATCTCGTCAAGATTACAAGCAGACTGACTGCCAGAGTATCATCTCTGAATGTAGAGCTTGGAAGTCACGTAAAAGAGGGCGATATACTATGTGTATTCGACAGTTCTGAATTGCAGCAGCAGTATGACAGTCTGCTTGAAACACAGCAGAATTTACAGAATCAGAATGAACATACTCACAAAATCAATGAACGCAATCTTGAAAATGCAAAACGTGATAGGGCTATCAGTCTTGAGCAGGCACAGCGTGCAATTGATGATGCAATTTCTGCACGGGACAGAGCTTATCAGAAAGAAAGCAATTTAGTCAACGAAATCAATAACGAAATTGTCCGCCGTGATGATGCCGTAAATGTCATGAATACAACCGATGACCCACAGCAGTATGAGGAAGCGTCACGGACTTTTCAGGACGCTGAAATGAAGATACAAACAAAAGAATCTTCACTGGAAGTAATCCGTGAACAGTTCAGCACGTATGATAACGCTGTACAGTCCGCTTACGATGCTTACACCTCTGCGGAACGCAATGCCGATTTGACAATTCAGAGTTATCAGGATATTCTGGATTCGGAACAGTTCCAGAAAGACAGTAATTCTAAAACAGAACTCGAAAAACTTGCGGACTCAATTGCTGAATGTACCGTGAAAGCACCAAAAAGCGGAGTAATTACTTCATTGAGTATTGCAGAGGGAAGTATTCCAACAACGGACGCTCTTATGACTATCGAGGACATTGATTCACTGAAAATAAAAGTACAAATCAGTGAGGCAGATATTTTAAATATAAAAAAAGGTATGTCTGCAATTGTGAAAACTTCTGCGACGGGTGACAAGGAATTTTCTGCTACAGTAAGCCGTGTGGTGAATATTTACAGCAGTTCCTCTCCTGATATGTCTATGGCAGGTGCGTCAGCCGGCAGTTACTCTGCTGAAATAACAATTGATGACAACAGCTCTGAACTGTTAATCGGAATGAATGCGAAAGTAAAAATCATTCTTGATGAGAAAAAGAACGTCTTAGCTGTTCCTTATGACGCTGTTGTGATGGACGATAACGGAAACAGTCATGTATTACTTGCTGTAAAGGAAAGTGATGGTGTGACAAAAGCAAAATCCGTTTCAGTTGAAAAGGGAATGGAAGGTACTTACTACACTGAAATTATTTCTGCGGAAATCAAAGAGGGTGACAATGTAATCATGAATCCTGACAATTACAATGATGGTGATATACTGCCGGTTGCTGATTCCGATACTGAACGTGGAAACGGGGCGGTTGCTGATGAGTAGGACAGTAATTTCAATGAAAAACATCATCAAGCGTTACTATATCGGAAAACCTAATGAATTACAGATTCTGAATGGTATTTCACTTGATGTCAGTGAAGGGGAATTTGTTTCGGTTGTCGGACAGTCCGGCTCGGGAAAAAGTACCCTTATGAACATAATCGGAGCTTTGGACAGACCGACAGAAGGAAGCTATCTGCTGAACGGCGTTGATGTCAGCACCCTGAACGATGCCGAACTTAGCCGTATAAGAAACAGGGAAATCGGATTTGTATTCCAGACATTCAACCTGATTTCAAAAACAAATGCGATAAAAAACGTTGAGATGCCTATGATGTATGCAGGTGTCCCGAAAAAACAGCGTCTCAAGAGGACTATGGAACTGCTTGAAATCGTGGGTATGTCAGAACGTGCTAATCACCAGCCTAATGAACTTTCAGGTGGACAGAAACAGCGTGTTGCGATTGCACGGGCTATGGCAAACAGACCGTCTATTCTGCTTGCGGACGAGCCTACAGGAGCGTTGGACTCCAGAACAGGTCGTATGATTATGGACCTGTTTCATAAACTCCACAGAGAAGAGGGTACAACAATCGTGCTGATTACACACAGTCAGGAACTTGCAGAGGAAACACAGCGTATTGTTACAATCAGTGACGGAAGCATCATTTCAGATACGGGGGACAGAGAAAATGCAGTTATTTGAAAATATCCGTCTCGCATTTACGTCTGTTCTTGCAAACAAAATGCGTGCCTTGCTTACAATGCTGGGAATCATTATCGGTATAAGTTCTGTTATTACAATTACAACAATCGGTTCGTCCATTCAGAAAACGCTTACCAATGCTTTTAATTCTATGGGTTCAACGAACTATTTTGATATTTATTCGCAGATTAACTATGATTATTCTGACGACATGGACAGCTTTATGTATAAAGAAGAAGATATGATTTCACGTGAGATGCTCGATGAACTTGTACAGACCTATCCGGATTATTTCTATCTGAATCTTACTGACTTTTTTGGTTCTTCAGAATTACGCAACTGGCAGGACCAGTCTATAAAAGTTTCAATCAACGGGGCTATGAGTTTTGACAATATGAAAGACCTGAAATTCATATCAGGCAGAGGCGTGAGTTATCAGGATAATATTAACTATAAGCAGACCATAGCAGTATCAGACCTGTTTGTTTCACAATATTTTGCGCCAAATACAAATCCGCTTGGTAAAACAGTCACTCTTGAACTGGAAGAAACAGGTCAGACAGAAGATTTTGTTATTACAGGCATATTTGAATTGCCGTCGCTGTATACTAAATTCGCTTATACTCCAGGCATGAAAGATATTGATAAGATAACGCCTGTATACGTACCGCTTGATACCATGACTAATCTGCTACATCAGGAAAGCCAATATTACAGCTATGCAGATGTCTATTATAAGCCGGACTATGATATTGAAATGCTCAGTCAGACATTGCAGGATTTCTTTGATGAACAATATAAAAAGGCTGAAAAGCCTTATATGACTGTTTACATTGAAAATATGCAGACACAGATGAAAATGATTAATTCTGTTATAAACGTCATTACTATTGCAATTTCTGTCATAGCCGCTATTTCACTGATTGTCGGCGGTGTAGGCGTTATGAACATCATGCTTGTAAGTATTACGGAGCGTACAAAGGAAATCGGTATCAGAAAGGCTCTCGGTGCGCAGAATTCATATATCCGTATGCAGTTTGTCATTGAAGCGATTCTTATATGTCTTATCGGCGGAATCATAGGTATTCTTACAGGTCTGATGAACGGATTTCTAATTGGTTTCATAGCTAGAACACTTATAACGAATATGTATCCGGAATACGCAGAATTATTCGCCATTACGGTTCAGCCGTCCGTACCAGCGATTATTATTTCTGTGATGTTCTCTGTTATGACAGGAGTATTCTTTGGTTACTATCCGGCAAACAAGGCTGCCAAAATGAATCCGATTGACGCACTTCGTTATGATTAGAGAGTGTTCACTATAGTATACTCAGCTGTTAAAACACTTAAACTGATGTTTTAACAGCCGTTTTTTTATCCAAAATAATTATTGTTGCAACTGCTTTAAAGTCTGATTATGTACACATCTCCGCGCCCCCCAGCCCGGGGGCAATGGGGGTTGGGCGGGGGTGGG
>CAMWKY010000253.1 GCA_947174965.1 uncultured Ruminococcus sp.
GAATAGGAATTGGAAAACTTAATATAAGCGGTGATATAATGAAAAATTTCAACTCATTCAAAAAAACATTAGGTTTTCTTACAGCTACAATGCTTGCTTTGGCGGAAACAGGCTGTAGCAGTTCAACAAATGAATCTCAAAACAGTGTTTCAGAAAGTTCTGTTTCTGAATCCGCAACAACTACTGAAACTTCAACAGATACAAAAAATGAAATTTCAGAAGCAAATCCGCTGTCCTACAAAAAAGACAACTCTGCATACAGTGAATTATTTTCGGACAGAGACTTAAACCCCGACTTCAATAATATTGACGCTGAAATAAAACTGAACGGCACTTCCGCAAGCTGTAATGCAGACGGCGTTACTATTGACGGCTCAAAAATAACAATAACAAAAGATGGTATCTACAAAGTATCGGGCAGACTTGATGACGGACAGATAATTGTTGATGCTCCCGATTCAAAAGTACAGATTATACTTGATAATGCCGATATTTCGTGCAGTACATCTTCCGCAATATACGGCGTGAACTCAAAGAAAATATTTGTTTCACTTGCCGAAAACAGTACAAACAAGTTGTCTGACGGCGAAAATTATATCTATACTGACGAAACAAATCAAGAGCCTGATTCTTGTATTTTCAGCAAGGACAGTCTCACAATAAACGGCAATGGCTCGCTTGAGATAAATTCAAGTCTGAACGGTATACACAGCAAAGATGATATTGTCATAACAGGCGGTAATATAAATATTACGTCTGATGCAGACGGCATAAAAGGCAAAGACTATGTTGCAGTTGCTGACGGAATTATCAGCATAAAATCAGCCGAAGACGGTATAAAGTCCACAAAGACAAATGATGATTCCAAAGGCTTCGTTTACATTGCGAACGGTACTTTCACCATAGATTCAGCCTGCGACGGTGTACAAGCCGAAACTGATTTAATCATAGACGGCGGTACTTTTGACATCACAAGCAACGGCGGAAGTGAAAATTCCACAAAAACTCATATGGATATGGGATTTGGCGGTGGCGGTAGAAGATTTAACTTCGGTGACTTCGAAAACATGACACCTCCCGACAATTTCAATCGTGAGGACTTCGAAAACATGACACCTCCAGACAATTTCAATCGTGAGGATTTCAAAAACATGACACCTCCGCAAATACAGGATAATCGGACGGAATCAACTGAAAATTCAGTAAGCACAAAAGGCATAAAAGGTGGTAATTCCATAAATATCAATGGCGGAAATATAAATATAAATTCTGCTGATGATTCTGTACACTCAAACGGCGATATTACAATAAATGCAGGTATGCTTGACATCAAATCAGGCGACAAGGGCATACACGCTGATTCAAATATAAAAATCAACAACGGCTCAATCAATATCGCTAAATCATATGAGGGTATCGAATCGGCTGTTATTGAAATAAACAACGGCAACATATCCCTGAAAGCATCTGATGACGGACTGAACGCTTCTGACGGTTCTGTACAAGCAGGCATGGGAACATATTCAGATAAAGTGCAAATCATCATAAACGGCGGTTATACTGAAGTTGATGCAGACGGTGACGGTCTTGACTCAAACGGCAATATTGCAATTAATGGTGGAACTGTTATTGTAAACGGCTCAACCAGTGGCGGTGACGGCGCACTTGACAGCAACGGTGAAATCATCATAACGGGCGGTACGCTTATCGCAGCAGGTATGCACGATATGGCTGAATACCCCGACAGCAAGTCTACACAATGTGTAATCTCTGCTACTTTTGATACTACACAAACAGCAGATACTATTGTCAGCCTGAAAAATTCAGACGGAAACGACATCATAACTTTCACATCAATAAAACCTTTTGACAATATCGTTATCAGTTCTCCTGATATTCTCAAAGACGAAACATATTCAATCAGCCTTGACGGTGCAGAATATCAGAGTATTACAATAAATGACACCATAACCACCATAGGCACTCAATCAACTATGGGAGGCTTCGGCAACGGTATGCACGGCGGTAGAGGTCGTGGAAATAAAGGCGACTTCCAGCCTCCGACAAATGAAAACGGAGAATTTGAGATGCCTGATAAAAATTTCAGCAAATTTGACAAAAACTCCGCTACAAATTTATGACATCTTCTAATATTCATATAAACCACCCAAACAAACCCCGATTTCTTACAAGTCGGGGTTTGTGCTGTATTAAGAAAAAAATCAGGCGACTGCCTGACTTTCTCATATCTCTATAGTATAGCGTTCAAACGCATTTATTACGGTAGTTCCGCCGATTTTCTGCTCACGGACAAATTTTCCGTAAGTCTTATGCACATGACCGTGTATGAAATATTTCGGGTGATATTTATTAATCAAATCCCCGAAGCACTCAAATCCTTTGTGTGCCAAATCAGGCATATCATTAATATTGTGAGCAGGAGCATGAGTAAGCAGAATGTCAAATCCCCTGTTTTTCATTATACTGAATTTACAGCGGTTGATTTTTCGGCTCATCTCTTTTTCCGTATACTGATTACTGCCCATGCTGTAACGCATTGAACCGCCGAAACCTAAAATCCGCAATCCCTTATAGTTAATCAGTCTGCCGTCGGCACAAATACAGCCCTGCGGTTCTTTCTTATCGTGATTCCCGTTGACGTAAATAACATCAGCTCCCGACATTGTGACAAGAAATTCAAGATATTCAGCTTTTAAATCGCCTGCTGATAAAATCAAGTCAATATCCGCAAGCTTAGATTTTTCGTAAAAATCCCACAAATAACGGCTTTCCTCGTCCGCAATAGTCAGAATACGCATATCAGTCATTCTCCATTAATGTATTATAATCACTTGGCGCAGCAGATGAGAATTTGTATTTTTCGTCGCAAAGACATTCTACATCATAATATCTGAAAATATATTTTTCGTAAGTGTTATCACCTTCAAGAGGTTCAAACATCTTATTTACATCAATATCATCAAATGAATAAGCTGTATAAGGAAGACTGATTACAGAAATATTATTTTTGCCCTCTGAAATCTGCTGTTTCATATAATCATAGCGTAGATTATTATAGTAATAGTTGCAGATATTAAAACCGCTTATAATTATACATGGTACAAGTGCAGAAACAAACAGTACATCTTTTGTATTTATGAATGGCAGATACTCAACAGCACAAACAAATAATTCTCCTCCTAAAATAATCCAGAACATATAATTTACAAACATACAGCGTGCCGTTATAGGAGATACAATTATAAACGGCAATGACGTTACAAGTGTACTGACAATGTACGCTATACATCTTATAGCCTTATCTTTGTCAATTAATTTTACAACAAGATATGCTATTGATATAAGATATGTAAATGTGAAAGCCGTTTCAATTCCTCTGATTTTCATTGAAGCTGAAAAACTCTCTATACTGCTGAAACATGAAACAACTATTGAATAAGCTGTAAATCCTATGCATACAGACATACTGATTTTTCCGTATTTGTAATTATTTCCATGTGTAACTGAATTTGAGTAAATAATCAACAGTGATATTGTGATAATTAAATTTACTATCCAAAACGCACTTGCATAATGTGGCTGTAAAAATCTGAAAAGGTTCATATATATGTCACTGAAAGAAAATTCAAATTTCCTCACACCAATATCATCGCCATTGCTTATGATTCCGGAATATGTATTGTTCATCATCATAACAATCATACCTGCAACAGCACCGATAGTATAAAAAATATTTGCTGAATATATCTTTTTCTTTTTATATTTAATCAAAATAACTGCAAATACAGAGAACAATATATTATAAATACTGATATGTTC
>CAMWKY010000254.1 GCA_947174965.1 uncultured Ruminococcus sp.
ATTCTATGTTTACGCTTAATAACTGTTGAAGTTTCAGGACTTATTTTCTGTACTCCTTTTTGTGATGTATTTTGCTTTTATGAAAATTATCAGGAATCAGATAAAAAAAGAAATACAATTGTAGATTGTAAAGTGCGAATGAATAATTAAATCCTTTCTGCAAATATTTTTGCAGAAAGGAGGGATATAATGTTTGAGCAAGACTATATCATGAGACAAATACATCAGATTATAGAAGTATTGGTTAAAATATTATTTAATGTTGATAATCAGTATTTGTCTGTAAATTTAATAAAAGATGCAGAAACAAAAGAATCAGCAGATGATATGTTAAGAAATATAGACATCGGAAATATCTATGAAGCTGAAAACAAGTTGTTTGAATTAGTAGAAAACAGAACTATGGACAATCTTTTAGCTGGACTTATTTTTTACTCGTATCTTAATGAAAAAGATGATGATTATCTGGAAATCAATGGATTTAGCCGTGACGAAGTTGAAAACGGTATAAAGCATTTACTTTCAGAATATGGATTAGAGACTATGGCAGATATATTTTTCTATTAACTGATTAAGATAGCCTGTTCAGTATCTGTAATATACTGAACAGGTTCTGAAAAAATATAAAGGAGGCAGAAAAATGCTTGCAAAAAGAATAATACCTTGTCTTGATGTTAGAAATGGCAAGGTAGTAAAGGGAGTAAATTTTGAGGGTGTACGTGATGTAGGCGACCCTGTAGAGTGTGCGGAGGAATACAACAAGCAGAGTGCGGACGAAATAGTGTTCTATGATATTACCGCATCATTTGAGGGCAGGGGAGTATTTCTTGATGTTGTACGTGAGACTGCTAAAAAAGTATTCGTGCCACTTACTGTAGGCGGAGGAATAAAAACAGTTGATGATATACGTGAGACTCTCCGTGCAGGTGCGGACAAAGTTTCCGTAAATTCTCAGGCAGTGAAAAATCCTCAGCTTATTAAGGACGGTGCTGATATTTTCGGCAGTCAGTGTATATGCGTGGGAATTGATGCAAAGAAGATTGCAGAAAGCAAATGGACAGTATACATAAATGGCGGACGTGTTGACATGGGTCTTGATTTGATTGACTGGGTGCATCAGATTGAACAGCTCGGAGCAGGTGAAATCTGTCTCAACTCAATTGATGCGGACGGTACAAAAAACGGCTTTGATATTGAAATGCTGAAAGCTGTATGTGATAATTGCAGTATACCTGTAATCGCAAGCGGTGGAGCAGGCAAGATAAACGACTTTTCGGAAGTATTTGAGAAAACAGGTGCAACTGCCGCACTTGCTGCATCACTTTTCCACTTCAGAGAACTTACAGTTCAGGAAGTAAAAGCACATTGCAGAAACAAGGGAGTTATTGTGAGATGACAAAGAAGAAAATCGGTATTATTGCTGTTTTGGCAGTTCTGATAATTATGCTTATTCCAGAAGTTGCAATATATAAAGACGGCGGAACAGTAAAGTATAATGCTATTCTGTATGGTATAACAAAACATCATGCAATATATTCCGAACGCAACTCTCCAAGTGGGAAAGTTGGTTATAATATTGGCACAACGGTTCGTATTTTGTGGTTTGATGTTTATGATAATGTTAAATTTGTACCACTGGAGGAAGATAAATGATTAAAATTGATTTGAATGACCTTGATAAATTTTTTGTCAAAGGCGAGTTAATCCCTGCGATATGCTATGAGGTCAATACAAAAACAGTCCTTATGCTTGCATACATGAACAAAGAGAGCTTGAAAAAGACTCTTGAAACTGGTTATACATGGTTCTGGAGCAGGTCACGTCAGGAATACTGGAACAAAGGTGCAACATCAGGACATCTGCAAAAAGTTGTATCAATATACGGCGACTGCGATAACGATACGCTTTTAGTTAATGTTGAGCAGACGGGTGTGGCGTGCCATACTGGCAGTTACAGCTGTTTCTTTAATGAAATTTATAATACGGAGGAATAATTTATGTCACTTTATGAAGAAATTTTTGAGGTAATCAAAGAGAGAAAAAAGCAGTATGAAAATGGTACAGCTGCTGAAAATTCGTACACCTGCTATCTTTTTGACAAAGGTGTTGACAAGATATGCAAGAAAATCGGTGAGGAAGCTACAGAAACAGTTATTGCTGCAAAAAATAATGACAATGACGAACTTATGAACGAAATCAACGATTTGCTTTATCATGTCATGGTGCTTTGCGTAAATCAGGGACTTGAATGGTCGGACGTTGAAAAGGTGCTTGATGAGAGAAACGAAAAAATCGGCAATCTTAAAAAGTTCCATACTGTTGACAAGAACACATAATAAAAAAATCCCTTGATTTTTTTCAAGGGGTTTTTATTTCACTATTTTCGTGCTTGCTGAAAAGTTTCGGGATAACAATAAGCACAACAGCAAGCATTACACAAATTCCGCCGATAATCAGCATTATTGTTGAAAGCGGAAGATACGGCTTGCTATATTCCTGAGTTTTATATGTGAAACCTGTTTCACGGAATGAGGCGTCTACAATTTCAGCAATAAGCTTATGTCCTTTTACATTCGGGTGAATATCCATTTTTTTGATTCTTGTAAGCTCATCTGTTTTTCCTTTGAATTGTTCTTCTACATCAATTATCTTGTAATTCTGTGCATTTTCCCTGACAATCTGATTATATCTGTCAATTTTATCATTTGAGAAGTCAACAAGTATCTGAAACTGCGTAAGACTTTCAAGCGGATTGTAAAGTGTCTGAACATATAATTCCCCTGATGATTTTGAATTGATTTTATCGGAAATTTCACATATATTCAGCTCAAATTTCTCTAATGCCTCATTTACATCATCTTCAAGTGTGATAAGTTTTGAAAGTGCAGAAATTATGTTCACATTGTTGAAGTCAAATTTCGGATTTTCTTCTGACATTCCTAATTCAGCCAGAAGACCATACATTTCATGAAGCATATCATTTCCGCCTATTGATATGACAACAACATCTGCTTTTTCAAGTGCAGAATCTATTTTTCCGCTGTCAAGAAGTGAAAGCAAATCATCGGAAGTTGCTCCCGAAACGGAAAAATTCTGCATTTCGGGGATGCATATTTCTGCAAGTTCCTGCTTATATTGATTTGCCAGCAGATTTGAATATGAGTCGCAGTTATAGTTGTCATCAGAGGTATAGCCGTCAAGTCCATATCCTGCGGCAATAGAATCTCCTAAAAAAACCATATGTGCCGGCACTTCAATATTGCATTCTTTTTCAACAATATCCTGTTTTACAAGTGAACAGCCTGTCAAACTGCATAGAATTATTGCAGATACAATAGTCAATTTCAATTTCTCAAACATATTTTCCTCACTGGTTGCGCAACTTGATATTTCTGTCAATTTCACGCTTTGCATCACGTTTAGCTGAATCTGCTCTCTTATCGTATAATTTTTTACCTTTGCAAAGTCCAATCTGGATTTTTACTTTTGAATCCTTGAAATAAAGACTTAAAGGAATAAGAGAAAGTCCGTCCTGTTTTACAGTACCAAAAAGCTTGTTTATTTCTCTTTTATGCATAAGCAGTTTTCTGATACGCATAGGGTCACGGTTGAAAATATTTCCTTTTTCATATGGTGAAATGTGCATACCCCTTATAAAAATTTCGCCTTTATCAATAGAACACCATGAATCTTTAAGATTTACAGCACCAAGACGGATTGACTTTACTTCTGTTCCAACAAGTTCAATTCCAGCTTCATAAGTTTCAAGGACAAAATATTCATGACGTGCTTTTCTGTTTTCTGTTATTGATTTAGTAC
>CAMWKY010000255.1 GCA_947174965.1 uncultured Ruminococcus sp.
GTTCCCAGTTTATCGGCGTTTTACGTGATTCCGACAATAAGCATTGAAATCAGTTCCGCACCTGCATCTATGAGTGCTGGAAGTGCTTCCATAACAAAATCCATAATATTTTCAATGATTGCCGGAACTGCTTCAATAATCACGGGAATTGCCGAAATTACGCCGTCTGTAAGCGATTGAATTATTAAAATTCCTAAATTTAATATTGTCATCAAGAAGTCTGATGATGTGAAACTTTTGATAATTTCAGATGTCAATTCTGTTAGTTTTTCGGTAAATACTGGAATGTTTTCTGCAAGCGAATCAGCAAGTGTCTGAATAATTTCAGCTGCTATTGGAATGAGTTCCGGAATTAATTCTGAAAGCGTATCAACAAGCGTGAAAATCAGTGATATTGCCGTATCTGCAATGTCGGGGAGTGCCTGTGCAATTCCCGAACCCAGCATCAGAATGAGTTCACCGCCAAGCTGAATCAAGTCTTCTGAAATTATCAGAATCCCAGAAACAAGTGATTTCAATGCTGGAATAAGACTTTCAAGAATCTGCGGTGCATTGTCGGAAAGTCCGCTGACCAACGACTGTATGAGCGATGCACCCATTTCCACAACTGACGGAATATAGCCTGAAAGTGTTGTTACTGCATCAGCAAGGACAGAGCCGAGCGATTCCGCAAGTCCCGAAAAATCACCACTTTCAAGACTTTCTGTAAGTTCTGAAACATAGTCCGTTCCGATTTCCACGAGTTCTTTCAGAGGGTCTTGCAGATGCTTATAAATCGCATTTGCGAATCCTTCGCTTGCCGACTGAAACAGCGTGATTCTGCCTTCGAGATTGTCAAGCATAGTTTCAGCCTGCAATGCCGCTGAACCCATTGAGCCGTTATCTGTATATTCCAGAGAATTATAGAACTCCTGCGTTTTTTCGGCAGAAGTCGATACCATTTTGTCAAAAGCATCTTTGCCCTGAATACCAAAAATCGCATCTTCAAGGCTTGCACGTTCCTGCGCAGTTTTTGTGCTTAAAGCATCATTCAGTTCGTTGACAACCTGATTGAAGTCACGGGCTTCACCTGCCGAGTTATAGGCACTTACGCCGAGTTCGTCCATAACTTCCTTTGCCTTGTCCATCGGCGAATAGATATTTTTCATTGCTGCTGAAAGTGCTGTTGCTGCGGCAGTTCCGGTGACGTTCTGTTCTGCAAGTCTGAGCAGTGCAACTTCTGTTGTCGCTGAAGCCTGACCGTAGGAGTTGGCTGCGGCAGATGCCTGAGAAAGTGCCTCACCAAGCTGTGAAACGTTTGTATTCGCCAGTGTTGCACCCTTTGCAATCATGTCAGAGTAATATGCTGATGCTTCTGTTGCATCTGCAAAATTCATTGCTTCTGCGACAAATCCTTTCATTGAGCCTGAAACGTACGAAGCCGACTGTGCAAGAGAAAGACCGCCTGCCGCAGCAAGATTCAGGACATTTTCAACCATATCTATTGACGTTGAAGCGTCATATCCAGACATAGCAAGGATATTCAAGCCCTCTGCTGCCTGTGAAGCTGAAAAAGCGGTTTTCCGTCCCATTTCTTCTGCTTTTGCGGTCAGCTTTTCCATATTTTCGTGAGCAACTGATGTTTCGTCATGTAATTCTGCGACGGAATATCCCAGTGTTGCGCCAATCTGCGACATACCGCTTTCAAATTCCTTGCCGACTTTCACAGCATATCCGCCAAGAGCCGTGACAGCTCCAGAAGCTGCACCGATTGCACCTGTAATCAGCGACATTCCCGATTTTGCGATATTTCCGAGATTATCAATGCCGAGTTTGAATCCCGTTTTGTCTATTGCTGTATCAAATTTCAGAGTACCGTCAAATGCCAAAGTTTCACCTCCTAACAGTCAAAAATTGCACAGATTGTATCATCATCATATTCAAAAGGAATGGCTATTTTACGCTGAATTTCCATTATTCTCCGACGTTCTGACCTGTCTTTTATTTTTGATAAATCACAGCTTCTGACTGAAATTCTTTTCTGAACCTGCGAATCATCAGGAAGTGCGGAAAAAAGACATCTGAACCGCCACCAGTGCATTTTACAGTCAAGCAGATTTATGCTGTAAAACCGCTGAAAATCACCGATTATGCACTTTGAATCAATTTTCCAGTCGAACACTGGAGGACGTTTTATTTCCTGATTATTTTCGTCCTCCTCATTATCAGAATCAGACTTTTTCAATTCAAGTTTATCAGCACGGTAAAACGAAAAAACCGCATCAATCAGCGGTTTTGTGATGATTTCAGGCGGTTCATAAAGCCAGTCTTTCAGCAGAAAAATTTTTTCTTCCGATGACAAACTTCTGTCGTTCATCATATCGGAAAACCGAATCCAGTCACGGAAATCAGTTATGATTTCATAGGAATTTCCGTCCGCCTCAACAGTTTCAGGAAATTCCTCATAAATCGGATTTATCACTTTTTCTTCATTCTTCTCTGCTGACGATTAGGGCTGTATTTCGCTAAAATTCTGCTTTTTCTCTGTGCTGAATCAGAACGCTGATTTTTCACAAAATCAAGGAAATCACAGTAAATTCTGTCGTATTCCGCACTGTTTTCCGGAACATTTTCAAATATTTTTGCAGATGTTCCCTCGCCAAAAATCCTGTCATAAAGATTGCGGAAAATTTTGCAGTATGCACGGATTTTTTGTGAAAGTTTAGCAATATTTCTTGTCTCGTTTTCTTCTTTCATCATCAATTCAAACGCCGATTCATAGCGTTCTGCGGTGTCTGCATCTTCCATATCAAGAGTGAGTTCAAGACCATTTATTTTCCAGATTTTCATCGTTGTTTTCCTCCATAGTTTCAATTATTTCTTCATTATCTTCGGGACTGACAGCCACAAAATTCATGGTTTCAATCCCGTACATCTAATCTGAATCTTCAGTAAAAGTGCAGGTCTGCCAGCCGTCCGAACTTGTTGCAGTACCTATGATTTTTTCGCCTTTGCACTTGAAATCACCCGAATATGTGTAGATATTTATGTTGTCGCCCTCAGTGTTCGGAATGACGGAATATGGGCGTTTTACAGCTGTACCCTCGTCAATATCAACAAATAAAATATTGCGGACTGCATCATCTCCAAGAAGTTCATTATCGGTAATTTCGACAATATCGTCCTGCACCGGACAGTTTCTGTGGCGGTCAAAAGCGTATGCAACTGACGGAGAATAGCCCACAATATCACTCTGCTGAAAAGGTTCATCAACGTACTGTCTGCTGTATTCTGACGGATTTTTCGACTGGTTAAGCTGTGTGAATTTTGTCATTCTGTGGAATGTTTCAGTTCCTGAACTGCCGATAATTCCGTAAAAAGCGACTTTTTTGTGTCTTGCGACAATCTTTGGTTTCTGATTTTCTGACATAATTATTCCTCCTCATAAATCAAACGTAATTGAATCTGATAGCGAGCCGTGTTCGTATCGGCGTAAAGCTGATAGCTTCTTGTGAGAACTTCAAGACCGACAGCAGTACGGTTTCCGCTTAAAACAGGAAGATTTTCGTTATAACTCTGTGCGTAAATCCAGTCCTCAAAATCATCATAAAAAGCAAGATTTTCAATACACTGATTTACGTCGTCGCTGTAGGATTCACGGCTTGCAAATAAAAAAAGAAACTGTTTTATACAGCTTCCGTCAATATATTTTTTGTAGACAGGACTGCACGGAACAGGTTCGACGGTGTACGCAATCGGCGAATTTTCGAGGAAATCCACCAATAATGCACCGTCTTTCAGTTTCGG
>CAMWKY010000256.1 GCA_947174965.1 uncultured Ruminococcus sp.
AATAGATGTATAATATTTTTGGAGATGATTTTTATGATTATGAAAGATTTTATGTCGTTGCTGACAGACGGACAGTTAGACAGTATTTTAAAAATGCTTTATGATGATTCGTCACTGGAAATAATGAAACAGAAAATACGCCTGACTGATGCGTGTGAACATTTTTCAAAGGCTTATCCATGCTGTGATGATATAAGTGTTGTTTCTGTTCCTGCATATACAGAGATAATGGGCATACCTGTTTTTTTGTCGGCTGATAAGATAATCATCAGCGGAAATAATAATAAAGCTGTGTATGTTTCTGATAATATTCCAGAAGGATTCAAGACTGCAAAATTTAAGAAAACAGAAGATGTTTCAGACTGCTTTTCAGGATACAGCATATGTTTTTCGAGAGTTAAAAAGCGTATATCAGGAAAAAGAGTTCCCGACTCTGATTATGATGTATTATGCAATCTCATAGAGGAAAATGAAAAAAGATGTGCAGAGACTGGCAGAGAAGCTTTAAAAATCGGTGATACCGCACAGTTTTTTCGTTGTTTCAGTGATTCAAAGAAATATATGAAATGCAACTGCAAAACACAGGCGGGATTTATAAAAAGTCAATTGTTTATAGGATATGACGGAGCTGTCTATGCAGACGACAATATTATAACAGCTTTTGTGCCGTCTTATCGTGCAGAGGAATATGTTGCAGAAATGGACAGTATTTTCGGGGAAGGAAACTGTATAGCATTGAAAATAAGAAATAAGGGAGAATCTGAATTAACAAAATGAAAAATAAAAAACAATGTGATAACGGAATAATCCGTCTGATTCCACAAAGAAAAAAGGGCATACTCAAACTTATTTTCAGCCGTCTCTTTATGATTATTCTGCTTGTACTTATGCAGGTAGGCATACTTCTTTCAATATATCAGTTTTTCCTTGACTTTTTTCCGCATATCAACTTGTTTTTGAGCGTGTTCTCCGTAGTAATGATATTTTACCTTTTCAATGATACTATGGATTCATCTGCAAAGCTTACATGGCTTGGAATTATCATGCTTTTTCCCATTCCTGGAACTGTTCTGCTTTTTATCACCAAAAATGATGTGGGTCACAATACACTTAAAAAACGATTTGCTTTCCTTATAGATTCAACAAAAAAAATACTTCCGCATGATAAACATCTTATGAATAATACGGAACTGCAAAATTCGGGTATGAGTGATTTATGCCGGTATGTGAACAGAACAGGCTGTTTTCCGATATATGACAACAATGAAACAGAATATTTTCCTTGCGGTGAAGCTAAATTTGCATCTGTTTTAGAAGAACTTGAAAAAGCTGAAAATTTTATCTTCATGGAATATTTTATCATAGCTGAAGGCTATATGTGGGGAAAGATTCTTCAAATCCTCAAGAGAAAAGCATCAGAGGGTGTTGATGTCCGTGTAATGTATGACGGAATGTGCGAAATGTCAACGCTTACTCACGATTATCCGAAAAGACTTGCCAAACTTGGTATAAAGTGCAAGGCTTTTGCGCCGATTGCGCCTTTTCTTTCTACACACTATAACTACCGTGACCACAGAAAAATACTCATTATTGACGGAAAAACTGCTTATAACGGCGGAATAAACTTTGCGGACGAATATATCAACAAAAAGTCACGTTTCGGACATTGGAAAGATACTGCCATTATGATTAAAGGAACTGCCGTTCAGAGTTTTACTCTTATGTTTTTGCAGATGTGGAATATTGATGTACATAAGCCTGAATGGGACAAGTGGCTTGAAATTCCGAAAGATATGAACATAGTCAGAAACAATGCAGAGGGCTATATTATGCCGTTTGCAGACTGTCCGCTTGATGATTACAAAGTCGGCGAAAATGTCTATATGGATATGATAAACCACGCAAAAAAATATGTGCATATCATGACACCTTACCTCATTCTTGACGGAGAACTTGAAAACGCACTTAAATTTGCAGCTCAAAGGGGTATTGATGTCAAGATTATTCTGCCGGGTATTCCTGATAAAAAATCAGCTTATGCACTTGCAAAAACTCATTACAAGGAACTTACAAAGGCAGGCGTTAAAATCTATGAATATACACCTGGTTTTGTACACGCTAAAGTTATTGTGTGCGACGGCAAAAAAGCTGTTGTCGGTACAATCAATTTTGACTACAGAAGTTTATACCATCACTTTGAATGTGCAACTTATATGTACAGGACAAGCTGTATTCCTATGATTGAAGCGGATTTTCAGCAGACATTGACTTCATGCAGAAAAGTAACGCCCGAAACAATGAAAAACGAAAAGCTTTATTATAAAATTATGGGGCAGATTCTTAAACTTGTTGCACCACTTTTTTAAATAACATAACAAAATTGGAGTGATAACCTTGTTACCACTCCTGTTTTTTTATGTACTTTTACGGAAATTTCTGTCTGTAAGTATTCTTGCAGTAATCAGTCCTAAAGGAAGTGCAAGAACTATCATAAATGCCTTTGTGAGCCACGCTCCGCCCTCTGATATATCGTTCAGTGCCATGAAATAGATTCCTTTGTACATGAACATTCCGGGAACCATTATAACAATTGACGGTACAGTCAGCGTTATTCGTGGGAAACCGATTTTCTTTTTCAGTGCAGATGCAAGAAGTCCTGCGCAGAAAGCACCTATAAATGCACCAATACTTGCAGGAATTGATGTAAATTCCACCAATTCAAGTCTGAATGTATTCACAATCATTCCGATTATACCAGCCGTAAACGCCATTTTTCCCGTACTGTTGAACATGAGAGAAAAGCCGAATACTCCGGTAAAACTTGCTATCAGTCTGAATACAACCATAAGTATCAGATTGAGTTCAAGTGCCTGAAAATCGGACGGCGCAAATCTGAATACTGATGCGGTAATCCAGCCCGACAATGTTGCTGTCATTATAATGAGAAGTGCATAGGTAAGACGTTCAAGTCCCGAACGCAAATCAAGTTTTGATAAGTCTATCACACCTGTTATAAGCGGAAATCCCGGAATCACAAAAAGCATGGAGCATATATACCCTGAATGATGTATTGCAGATACATCAAAAAGCAGTTCGGCAAGTTTGATTGACAGAACGTATGTACAGCAAGCCGAAACTGTACCCACTGCCACATTTGCAAACAGCGTTATATGACGTTCAAGCAGGAGTTTGCGGACGAAGTTGCCGATACCTGCTCCCAAAAATGCACATATCATCTCAATATATCCGCCCCCGAGCAGAAACGTAAATGCACAGCAGGCAAATGCAGATGCAAGTGCAAGATGCCACGCCTTGTAATTTGCAGGAAGTGTTTCTATCTTGTCAAGTATGCGGTGAAACTGCTCAACTGAATATCTGTTTGTTCTTTCGGCAAAATTATCAGCAAATTCTTCAATCCAGCTTAATTTATGTGTGTTTACTCCAGTAGTTCGGAGTGAGAGTGCATTTGTATACGTTTCGCCGTTCTCAATGCAGGTATATGCAATTGCAAGAAGTCCTATATCCGCATTGCAGGTGATATTCAATGCACGGGAAATCTTGTTCATAGATGCCCTTACTCTCCATGCTCCAGTACCTGCCGAAAGCATGAGCAGTCCTACACGTCCGACAAGTGACGCTTTTTCTTTCAGTGATGCTTCAGATGCAGGTATGATATTTTCTGTATCAATAATATTATACCAGTTTATAGTCATATGTTGATTTCTCAATTGACTCATTGAAAAGTCTCCTTTATTTAATTTTTCTTCTGCAATATTATAC
>CAMWKY010000257.1 GCA_947174965.1 uncultured Ruminococcus sp.
GCTGCTCCTCTTGAACTGGCTCGGCAGAGATAAGACGAAACATAAAGTCCGTTGACGGTCTTATCGCCATAAATGATGTATCGAATTGCACTGCCGACTGTTGCCCTGATTGGATGTATAGAAGTAACTGCCATAATTCACCTACTTTCTGTTTAATTTCTCGCATATCCTCTGCGTAAAAATTCCCTGAACTGTGCAGACGTATTGCTATCTGATTGATGTTGTTTCCGATAGCTTTAATCTGCCGATTCGTTTCGGAAAAATCCGCCTGTTGCGTTTCAAGTGAAATTCTCGAACGCACACAATCACGGACATACTCTGATTTTTTCTTATAACCAAACTGTTTGCACTTCTCAACAATGCCTTGATATTCTGATTCTGTAAAACGGATATTCAGCGTTTTGGACTTGTTTTCATGCTGATTTTTCAGGAAAATTTTTTCGTCATTTGTGAGCATATCCTCGCTTTTGTTGGCAAGCTGATTTTGCAGTTCCGACTTGATATTTTTGTCAAGTGTCAGATTAATCGCTCCCTCTGCCGACAATCCTGCAACTTCGGGAAGTAGATTTTTAGGCGGTCTGCCACGTTTCTTTTTTTCGTTTTTCATTCTGAAAATCTCCTGTTTTTTTTATTTTCGGCGTAATCCGATTTTAAAGGGGGCTTGGGGGAATTTTCCACCAACAAGCATCGTGAATTGTTGCCATTTGTGGCACAATTTACCGTGCTTGCTATTTTTCTGCACATCAGTGCAGACTTCATTTATTTTTCGCTGTTTCAACAGCGAATCGGAGCTTTGCGACATCTTGTTACTATCAATATTTTACTGTAATACTGCGCAGTTATCGTGCTGGCAGTGCGGCAGTTTTATGAAAGTGTGAAATAATTGATTTGGGTATTGCTTTTTCGTGGGTGGTGTGGTATAATGTATGTATGAGAGAAAGCAATCGGCTTTCTCGTGAAAATCGAAATTTATCGAGCTAATTATATTGTTGGATGTGAAAATTATGAGACGAAATTGTCCTGTATGGATTGAAGCATATCAGGCGTACTTGGAAAGCAACTGCACAAAAGAGGAACAAGAGAAATTGGGGACGATGTATTTTAACCGGATGTCTGATGAAGAAATAAGCAAGTTATTTTGTCAATATGTAGAAGAAAATGATATTGAAAAAGAAGCGTTTAGATGGGTACATGAATACTGTAGACAATGGATGTAAAATTCAGATTTATCTTAGTAACATTAGTAACAACCAACTCACTAAATACAACTGAATATTCCCCATAAGCTGTGAAGCGTTTCATTACCGCTCCGCAGCTTTTTAATTTTTCCCGGACAAAATGTCGAACGCAAGAAGTCTATTGGAACGGAAATTTCAGCCGCTTTGCGAATAGACAAAAACTACCTGAATGATGTATAATATTATCATATTCAAATCACAAAAACTGGAGGTGAATATTGTGAGTGCGAAAAATCTTAATCAGAATATCACGAAAATATCCGATATTGAGGAGCATATCAGGGCATTCAATGAACGTAAGCGTAAGCTGATTGAACAAAATAAGCTGACTGTTTACGATATGATTTCTGAGATTTACAACCTTGAAAATCAGGCACTTGTTGATGCTGTTACTGCAGAACATCAACTTATCGAAAAGCTGAAATCAAGCGGTATGACTTACGAACAAATCGATGAACTTGCTGACAGTCAAGATACCGAAACGGCAGGTCAGACTACTTTTGAGTTCTGACAACAAAAACATATGAGGGTAAAAGAGATAAAGCGTTGCCCTTACTCTAAAAGCGTAGAGAGAGATAGCTAAAGGAGAAAATTCGCTATGAATATGAATGAGAAAACAATCGTGTCCGAATACCAAATCGGATACACTACTTATGTGGTGAAAACGACTTTCAATCCTACTTTTCGTGAAAGTCTTTCGGACGTTCTGAAAAGGCTTATTATCCGTGAGAGTGAAAACCTCATCGGTGAAACCAGACAAAAAATCGAAAAGCAGACTGTGTAACTTTGGAATATCGGCACATTGATTTGTGCCGAATATTGCGCTATAATAGTAACATAGCTTGCTGTATCTGTCGGAAAGTGAGGTTAAAATGAAAGACAAGATTACAGCTTTATATTGCAGACTTTCGCAGGACGATATATTGCAAGGCGAAAGTAACAGCATAACAAATCAGAAAGCAATTCTGAAAAAATACGCTGATGACAACGGCTTTGGCAACACGGCTTACTATGTGGACGATGGTGTCAGCGGTACGACTTTTGAGCGTGACGGTTTCAAGGCTATGATGAGCGACATTGAGGACGGAAAAATCGGAATTGTTATTACAAAAGACCTTTCACGTCTTGGACGTGACTATCTTAAAACAGGCGAACTTATTGAAATGACGTTCCCCGATTATGATGTTCGCTACATTGCTGTCAATGACAGTGTGGATACGTTCAAAAGCGAAAACGAATTAATGGCATTCAAGAATATTTTCAACGACTGGTATGCCCGTGACTGCTCAAAGAAAATCCGTGCCGTGTTCAAAGCTAAAGGAGAATCGGGCAAGCACCTTTGTCCGCCGATTTACGGCTACAAGAAGTCCGATGCTGACAAGAATTTGTGGGTGATTGATGATACCGCTGCCGAAGTAGTACGCAAGATTTTCAGACTTTGCATTGACGGCTACGGTCCGACGCAGATTGCCCGTATTCTCACGGAGCAAGGCATTCCCACACCAACGGCTTATGCACTTTCGCAAGGCAGAGATAACGGTAGACACAATGCTAAAACGCACCGTTGGGGAACGCAGACAATTTGTCATATTCTTGAAAGACTTGAATACTGCGGTCATACCATTAATTTCAAAACGCATATGAAGTCCTATAAGGTGCATAAAATCGTGTATAATCCGCAGGATGAGTGGCTGATTTTTGAGAATACCCACGAATCTATTATTACTCAACAGGAATTTGACTTGGTGCAGGAAATCCGCAAAGGAAAACGCAGACTTCAAAGAAAAGATGAGTTGAATCCATTTTCTGGAATGGTTTACTGTGCCGACTGCGGAGCAAAAATGTATCTGAGCAGACGTGTAAATGAACGTCCCGAACAGGAACATATGCGATGCTCAACTTATGCAAAAGATACGAAAGAATGTACTGTTCACTACATCAGGACTTGCGTATTGAGAGAAATTGTTCTCGGTGAATTAAACAAGCTCCTTGCTACCGTAATGGAAAATGAGGACGAATTTGTCAAGACAGCAATGAACAACTCCGTTCAGAAACAATCATCGGAACTTGCAAAAGCTAAAAAAACGCTGAAACAGGCTGAAAAGCGTATTGCTGAACTCGATAAACTGTTTACACGACTTTATGAGGACAATGTTCTTGGTAAAATCTCCGACGAGCGTTTTGCAACAATGTCAAAGGGATATGATGATGAACAGAAAGAATGGAAGTCAACGGTTACAGAATTATCGGCATTTATTGATACCGCTGAACAGAAATCAAGTGATGTTACGGCATTTGTCAAGCTGGTGCAGAAGTATGAGCATATCACGGAATTAACTCCCGAAATTATGCACGAATTTATTGAAAAAATCGTTGTTTATGATGCTGACAAGTCAAGCGGAAAACGTATTCAGCAGATTGATATTTATTACCGCTTTGATGTTGCCGTTTCAAGTATTTCAACAGAAACAGGAAAATATGGCAGGACTGCATAACGCTGTGTTATGCGGTCTATATTAA
>CAMWKY010000258.1 GCA_947174965.1 uncultured Ruminococcus sp.
ATTAATGTCAGGTGAAGTAATATAACTTCCAATAACTAATTCATACTGATTGTCTGCATCAATATCAGCAACAAAATATCTTATTTTATAATCACTTTTGCTTATATATTTATCCCACACCTCGTGATAATAGTATGGATAACGCAGAATATCCTCATATAATGCAAGTTCATCTGCCAAAGGCTCTGTAAATAAGTTATCATTATTGAGAAGTATTTCAAGGTCAGATTTCAGGGTCAGTCTGCTTCCCATAAATAAATTATCATCTGAACTTAATACACTTCCCTTTGTATATCCTCTCACAGCATCAATCTCAAGGATTGTTTTAGTAGTCGACTGATTTTCAGAAACAAATCTTGAACTGCATTCATAATTATCATGTTCAATAAGATTGTTAAACTCGATATCAAGACCAAATTCATTTAACAAAGCGGAATATGCTGAAGCACCTGAATCATATACTCCACCCTCAACATAATACTCTGTAGTAAAAGGTGAATTAACATCTGCAAATAACATATAAGCATTATTGTCTTTGATGAATGAATTTATCTCATTCATTATCTCTGATGACCTTTTGTAGGCATAATCATAATTAAACTCTGGAAGTTTATCTTCTGCCACTTTACATTCACTGAATTCAGATATATCACGAATAGCTGGCGGTAATAAAGTGGAATACAGGACGCCTTCATATTCAGACTTCTGTATAGTTGAATATTTCATATATGTTCCTGCAATTGTACAGGGAATAATACTATCATCTTCCACAGTGAATACATTCATACTTTTCAGATATGGTTCTGTTGCTCCTGGTGCTCCGACATAACCGTCATATGAAAGAAGTGAACCAAAATAAAGTGTATCATTATACTCTGAGGTAACAATTTCCATACTAATATCCTTAGAAAAGAATATTGTATCATAAACAACGCTGCCTTCTTCATCATTAATCTCAAGCATTTCCGTCAGATACCTGCTGTCTGTAACAATAAGCTCATCTTCGCTTACTTTCAGCAAATCAACACGTATATCCTCGCCGTCAGTGGAGTTCTTATCAAAGGTAAATGTTACAAGTTCATCAACTTCATCGCCATCAAAATCGTGTCTGACAGCTCCTGCAAGACCATTCGGATTATCTCTTACAGTACCTGCTTCAAGAATTTTAAAGTTCTTACTGATTGTGCAAAGTTTCTGCTGACTGAGATAAGTTAAATATATATCACCAGTATCAGACGAATTACTCAATGTCAGAAAATTTTCAAAAGTGATAGTACCGCCTGTAGACAGATAAGCATAGTATGCAAGAACAAGTGACGAATCAACGGCATCTATAAGACCATCAGAATTTGCATCGGCAGCCGCAATCTGATTTTCTGAAAAAGAATAATCAGAACCTGTTGACAGTCTTGCATACTCTGCAAGAATCAAAGATGCATCAACAGCATCAACCAAGCCATCAGAATTTATATCACCCAAATTCAAAGTATCAGAACCAACGTCTGCTGTATCTTCGGCATAAACCGCCAAATCTGTGCGAACACATTCCGAAAATGGTACGAATGTACTAACCAATATGCTGGCAACCGAAACTGAAACAATTTTATTAAATCTCATATATACCTCCATTAAACATAAGTAAGTACATTTATTATAACTCAATATAGAAATAAAGTCAAGCATTTTTTGACATTATTTTGAAAAGTTTTTAATATTCTGATAGGATATGCACTGTTCTTCCTGATAAAGCCGTATCAGATACCCCGAATTTCCGCATATCCAGTCAGTAGGCGATACTTCACGGAACACTTTCAATGCACACTGCTGAAATACGGCTACCTTGCGTGAAATATCGGAATACTCCACGAAAACCTCTGTCATACCGTCCCTATTCTCTGAAACCCTGATTGTAAAATCGTCCTCAACCTGAAAACAGAAATCAGAATATTTGTGAAAATATATTAACTTGCAATTATGGTTATTACTCATAATATCAGCTCCTTTCTTTTCTATTATAGCAGTCATCTTTTTTGTTGGCAATGGATTACCTTTCGGGATTTCTGTCCGCACAAAAAACCGCAATATTATTCAATAATACTGCGGTCATATCTTATTCAGTTTTCGGATATACTTTACAACTCGCTTGCACGGTAAACAGAATACCCCTCATAATGATAGCTTGCATCGATACCTTTCATATAAATCTTACGCTCGTTTATCTTATCAGTCAAGGCATTTTTCAGCAGAAACTTTATCTCAATATCCTTAATCGGACTTCTTTCCATAGCAAGAAGATAGTCATCTTTGTCAACAAGACTCCAGTCCACCACCATATTCAGCTCTTTTTTAAGAAGACAGTCAAGCCATATACGTGTACTGCGACCGTTGCCCTCTCTGAACGGGTGAGCAATATTCATCTCGACATACTTCTCAACAATCTCATCAAAAGTCGACTGTGGCATTTTTTCAATATGCTTTAATGCTGTTTCAAGATACATAACAGGTGCAAAACGGAAACTTCCTTTTGCACTATTGACTGTCCTTATTTTTCCTGCAAATTCATATATATCATCAAAAAGAAATCTATGAATCTCAGCAAGTGCATTAAAACTACCAGCAGTCAGGTCATTCAGAATACCACTTTCAAACAGTTCTACCGCCTTGGTCTTGCTGATTTTTTCTTCTGTTCTGGCAAGTTCCGCCGAATCTGTAATATTCAGTTTA
Organism: uncultured Ruminococcus sp.; assembly: GCA_947174965.1. GTDB lineage: Bacteria > Bacillota > Clostridia > Oscillospirales > Ruminococcaceae > Ruminococcus. The sequence goes on from CAMWKY010000258.1 coordinate 2,725, forward strand.
TTTTCTAAAGCCATAGTATCTCCATTTCTACTTTCCATTTTAATAAAATAATCATGTTCTTGAACCTGATGCATATTCTCCCATATTAACATCAATAACTTCTCTGACAGGCTGTATCAACGAATCTTCATATTGTAGTTTCCATTGTACATCTGAAGTCATGACATCTCCGACAATGCCATCAATTGTATCGGCGGATTTAATAGGATTGTCATTTTCATAAATATAAGAAAGTAAATTATAAGCATGACTGACAACTGTATCAGGGGTCATACCATGAAAATGATATTGCAAATCTGGCATAAATAATGTACTCATGCCAATAGTATCAATCAACATATCGTCTGTACCCTGTATATTAAAAAATCTTACATTTACAGCATAATAAATAAAACGGCTTTCCTTTGGTACTGAACAATTAAGTATCGCATCTCTTGTAAACATTTTTTTAGATGTTTCAAATACAACAGCTTTACATGATGGATATAGCTCAACAAGTGCTTCTATGTAACCTACAAGCATTTCTGCTCTGTCTTTATAATACAATCCTGATGCCATAATATCTGTTGCAATAACCTGATATTCACAGTTTTCAAGAATTTCCGTACCGTCCGGACAATCCCAAAGCTGACTGGCAGATATTTCGTCCATAACAGGCTGTTCAATTTTAACACAGTCTGTAATCATAAGCTGAGGTGGAATATCCTTATTGTCTTTTTCAAAATGAATGGTATATTTTTTAGGTACAAAACCTGCAACCTTTCCGTCATGACAAAAACAATCCGTTTCACCTAAATGTTTATTCATCACATTCTGCATATGCTGTTTATTAGGCATATCACAAATTTTGTCCATCAATAAATGCACTATAAAAACCATTCCCTGATGTTCGTCTTTATTGTTCAAGTCCTGCTGTAAAATTTTTTCCTTTTTCTTAAATTTATCAAATATGCCCATTTCTAAGTTTCTCCTTCTCAATTTTGCAACTATGCTTTTTGGTTTTCTCGGAGTAACTGATACCCACAA
>CAMWKY010000259.1 GCA_947174965.1 uncultured Ruminococcus sp.
CTGTTATACGTGACGGCAGAAAGCTTGATGAGTTACGAAAAAGTGTTCTGCGGTTACATATTCTTGCTGAATCCGACAGCGAATATGACCAGTCGCTTAAATTGAAAGTTCGTGACGCACTTCTTGAAAGCAATATTTTTGAAGATGCAGAATCACTTGAATCAGCAGAAAGAATTGCAGGGGAAAAATTGAATCAGATTGAAGAAACAGCGGAAAAAGTTCTGCGTGAAAACGGCTGTAATCTGCCTGTTACTGCGGAAATTGCTGATGTTGAATTTGATGTGCGCACTTACGGAGGTATAACAATGCCAGCCGGAATTTACCGTGCATTGCGTGTGAAAATCGGTTCAGCACAAGGTAAAAACTGGTGGTGTGTGATGTATCCACCGTTGTGTATTCCTGCCGCCTGCGACGTTGACGAAAATAAATCAGCAGAGGAACTTTTTGACGAAAATGAACTTGATATAATGTATAACCCTAAAAAATATGAAGTCCGTTTTGCTGTATGGGATAAAATAAAAGAGATTTTGAATAAATAATTGTGCATAGTGACAAAAATAAAAAATTCTCTTGACTTTTTTTTACAAATGATGTATACTATTCAGAGTAAACAAAGCAGAACTACCCGTTCTCACCGTAAGGCAAGGCTTAAACGGTCAATATGTATACATCTTTATATGATTATTGCGTATTGTTATGAGTGTGGGATTTTCTGCACTCATTTTTGTTTTAAATTTTAACCGGAGGTGCTTGAACATTAGCAAACAGGAACTGCAAATCAACGAGGAAATCAGAGACAAGGAAATCCTCGTAATTGACGATGATGGAAAAAAGCTCGGCATTATGTCTGCTAAAGACGCTCTTAAATTAGCCGATGAAAAGGAGCTTGATTTGGTGAAAATTGCTCCGCAGGCAACACCGCCAGTATGTCGTATTCTTGACTATGGCAAATATTGCTTTGAACAGGCTAAACGTGAAAAAGAAGCAAAGAAAAATCAAAAAGTTGTTTCAATCAAGGAAATCAGAATGTTTTCAACTATTGATACGCACGATTTTGAAACAAAAGTCAATCAGGCTGTAAAGTTTCTTCAGGGTGGAGATAAACTCAAGGTTTCTGTAAGATTCCGCAAGAGAGCAATTGCACACCCCGAACTTGGCTCGGAACTGCTTGACCGTTTCAAAGAGGCTGTTTCCACAGCAGGTACTGTTGACAAGCCGGCTAAAATGGAGGGTCGAAGCATTGTTATGTTTGTCAACCCTAAGAAATAAGTAAGGACACACTGTTCTGAAATAAGGAGGAATTTTCAAATGGCAAAGGTAAAAGTTAAAACTCATTCTGGTGCAAAGAAACGTTTTAAGGTTACAGGAAGCGGAAAAGTTAAGTATCAGCATACAAACAAAAGACACAGACTTACACAGAAAGATACAAAGCGTAAGAGAATCGCTCGTAATTCAGGTGTTGCAGGAAGTGCAAATGCACCAACAATCAAAGAGCTTATTCCATACGCATAATTTCGGCTTATACAAGCAACTGAATCTTAAATTTTAACGGAGGTATAATGTTATGGCACGTATCAAGGGTGCAATGATGACTCGTAAGAGAAGAAATAAAGTTTTAAAACTTGCAAAAGGTTACTGGGGTGCAAAGAGCAAGCATTTCAAGATGGCTAAACAGGCTGTTATGAAATCCGGCAACTATGCTTATGTCGGAAGAAAACAGAAAAAGAGACAGTTCAGACAGCTTTGGATTGCAAGAATCTCTGCTGCTGCAAAGATGAACGGCATGAACTATTCTACATTCATGAACGGCTGTAAAAAAGCTGGCATCACTCTTAACAGAAAGATGCTTTCTGAAATTGCTATTACAGATGCAGCAGGATTTACAGCTATCGCTGATAAGGCAAAATCTGCTCTTTAATTATCAGATTATGCACAGAAACACGCTTCTTAAATTCAATTAAGAGCGTGTTTTGTTGTACATAATCATTTGCATAGAGCTGGGGGAAAATTTATTGGAAAATATTATAACATCTAAAGAAAATCCGACTATAAAGCTGTATCAGAAGTTGTCATCTTCAAAAAAAGAAAGACTTCAATACGGCTTATTCGTGTTAGAGGGATTACGCATTGTTGAAGATGCAATAAAAGAAAAAAGCAGTCTCTCGCATATTATAATGACAAAATATGCTTATGAAAAATTTGGTTATGTTATTTTTCAGGCTGATTTGAGAGATACAAAAACTATTGTTATTTCAAATGAACTTGGAAATAAAATTGCCTTAACTGATACAACACAAGGTATTTTTGCAATATGCAGAATACCTGTTCAGAAAAAAATGATTTTTTCAGAAAACGGCAGATATATTGTGCTTTACGGCTTGCAAGACCCCGGAAATGTCGGTATGATTATCCGCACGGCTGATGCTCTGGGAATAAACGGAGTTATATTGTCAGGCAGTTGTGATTTATACAGTCCTAAAGTGATACGCTCAACTATGGGTTCGATTTTTCGTGTTGATACGCTTATTGAAAATGATACGGAAAAACTGTTCGGCATACTAAAGGAAAACACGGTTGAAACTCTTGCATCTGTTATAGACAAAGATGCTGAAAATATCAATAACTGCTTATTCAAAGGAAAACAGGCTGTTTTTATAGGAAATGAGGGAAACGGACTTCCTGCTGAAATTTCTGAAAGATGCGACAGACGTATAACAATCCGTATGAACGGAACAGTAAATTCACTTAATGCAGCTATGGCATCTGGCATTATTATGTGGGAACTGACAAAATAATCATTGTGAGGATAATTTAATGGACGATTTAAAATACTGGATATGGCTTGATGCTGTTTTCGGAAATAATGGTCGTATATGGGAAATCATGAATTTTTTTGAAAATGCATCTGAAGCATACTATGAGTTGAGTTTTAATCCTGATGCAATTGAACTTTCACAAAAAGAAATTCATAATATGAGAGAATATAACCTGCGGAATATCAAAAGTTTAATTGATGAATGTCATAAAAAGGGTGCGGATATAATATCATACAGTTCAGAAAAATATCCGAAACAATTAAGGTATATTTCAAATCCGCCGGCAATAATTTATTACAAAGGAAATATTGACTGCGTTTCATCTGAAAAAATAGTTACTTCTGTCGGCACAAGAAAAGCTTCCGATTACAGCTTGTATGTTGTAAGAAATATATGTCATGAACTTGCTGAAAATGGTATTGTCATAGCAAGCGGATTTGCAAAAGGTATTGACATAGCATCTCATCTTGAATCAGTAAAAGCAAATATGCCTACAATATGTGTAATGGGTTGTGGCGTTGATACAAATTACCCGACTGATAATTTTAAATATCGTGATATGATTCTTGATTCAGGCGGTGTGTTTATATCTGAATTTCCTATGGGTACAAAAGCTTTCGGTGGTAATTTTCCGAAAAGAAACAGAATACTTTCAGCTATCGGACAGGTATCTGTTGTATTTCAGGCATCTATGGCAAGTGGTTCACTTATTACTGCAAGCTTTGCCGCCGAACAGGGCAGAGAAGTTTTCTGTATGCCACCGCCCGATATTTTCAGTGCAGATTATTCAGGCAATATATATCTTTTAAGAAACGGTGCTTTGCCTTTTTATTGTGCAGATGATATTTCAGCTTATCTTGATATAGAAATTTCTGCACATTCTGATAAATCCGAATCCATATCAGAAACTTATAAAAATGATTATATTTC
>CAMWKY010000260.1 GCA_947174965.1 uncultured Ruminococcus sp.
ATATAGATAAATTCAATGTTTCGGTTTATTTTGATAAGCAGAATAATGAAGTGAGATTCAGTGTTCAGGGTGAAATTACATATTCATGTGCTGCCGGAACTGCTGAAAATCAGGACAACTATCAACGTTTACAGAATCTTTTTGAAAAGATGATACCTAAAAAAGAACAGGAAATTATAAAAGAAATTTCAGCACTTGAAGAAAATCTTGAACAGGCAAAAAAGCGTGTGGAAATACCGTTTGCACAGGAAAAAGAACTTGAGGAAAAGATACAGGAATTTCAGGAACTTGAAGAAAAACTGTCAGGACTTTCAGTGCAGGAAGATATTGTACTTGACCCAGAAGAAGAACCGATTATTGAGACAGCAGAGGAAAAATCAGAACGTGAAAAAATTTATAACGTTGATGACAACGATTATCAGCCAACAGAAAATGATAATAATGATGATAATTCAAGACCAATTCAACGTTAATTTTTAGTATTTTCAAATGCCCTTACCATAAAAAAGTAAGGGCATTTTACAGAAAGGAATTATTTGTGATGAAGCAAATCCCCGAAAAGAAAAGTGTGAAAATTGAGCAGCTCAAAACAGGAAAAATCTGGACTAACTGGGTTTGGAATATCAATCAGGACGGCAAAAAGACAAAGATACCACTTTCAAAAGTCAATGATAAAAATACTTGGATAACTTATCAACAGGCAGCTGACCGTGCCAAATGGGAAAATATCGGAATTGGTATTATGTTTGCCAAAAACAGCACAGGTTTAGCCCTTTGTGGCATTGATATTGATGCTCATAATGTTGATACCAATCCGCTTGCAAAAGAAATTATGGATATGTTTAGTGATACTTACATAGAAAAGTCACCGTCAGGCAAAGGCTATCATATACTTTTCTTTGCCGAACTTGACAAATTGCCACAAACAAAGCAAGAATACGAAAAGCTATATAAGCAGAAAAACTCTGAACTTGACATAGAGTGCTATATCAGCGGAATCACCAATCGTTACTTCACATTTACGGGCAATCAGACATCAGAGAACGACTATGTAACCAATAAAACGGACACTTTGCTTGAGTTTCTCCAAAAATATATGACAAAAACTTCTGCTTTAGAAGGACAATTAGAATTTCCTGTTCTGGAACAGTCAGAACTCACTGAAGAAAAAGAAGCAGAGGAGAAAAAAGTCAACACAACTGTTTCCGATACTTTTAAAACAGTTTCAAATCCCTACAATCCAACTCCGCCACAAGTTCATCAAGAAAAGAAGAAAAATCAAAATCAAGATATTGTACAATGTGCAAGAGAGACAGATTTGCTTAGTTATTTAAAAACAAGTGGCTACACTATAAGTCAGCACGGACAGCAGTTTTATGTGAAACAATTTCCCGGACTTTGCATAAAACCTGAAAGTAATGCATGGTATCACTTCTATACAAATCAGGGTCGCACAAACAATTCAATTGATTGTCTTACGCTTATTCTTGGAAGAAGTTTTAAGCAAGCAGTCTACGAACTTACAGGAAAAGACGTTTCAAATATGCGTTCATCAGACTATCCGAAAAAACAAGCTCCGCAGTATACATCACCGCCACCACCGCCTAAAACTGAAAAAGAAAATAAGGTTATGAAAATGCCTGAACAAGCTCCAAATATGCGACAGTTGTTTGCATATTTTTGTCAGACAAGAAAAATTCCTGCCGAAATAGTTGAGGAACTTGTTCATGCAAATTTACTATATCAGTCGCAGAATAATTTCAGTACAGTGATAAATGGTGTACCACAAACTTTCAAAAATGCCAACGCTGTATTTGTTCACAGAAATGAAAAAGGCGAAGCAGTCGGCGGAGAAATTCAAGGTTGTAATTCGTTCAAAAGATTCAAGGGAATTGTTGCCGGAACTGGCGAAAGTGCATTTATGTTTTCTCCGTTTCCTGCAAAAGACGGCAAGCCTAAACGTGCATATATTTTTGAAAGTGCAATTGATTTGATGAGTTTTTACACGTTCTGTGACAAGAAAAAACTGACTGGTGCAGTGTTTGTTTCAATGGCAGGACTTAAACCTGCTGTTCCGAAAAAATTACAGGAACAGGGAGTGAAAATTATTTCATGTGTGGATAATGATGATGCAGGAAGACAGTTTGAAAAAGAAAATAATTTTGAACGTTCTGAAAGCGTGAAAGGCTATCTTGACTATAAAGGATTCAAGGACTGGAATGAACTTTTAGTATTTAAAAGTGAAAATCCTGATGTGAATATTATGGAAAAAAGTTCTGCTTCGCAGGAACAGAAAAACAAGAAAACAAATTTCTTTTCAAGGAGAAAGTAATGAAAAAAATTTCAAAAAGAGGTTCAGTTGAGGTTTTTATTACAACTGACTTATGCGATTCATTAATATCAGCTTTGGACAGTTTTATTGTTGCGGATTCAAGAAACAAGTATGCTGTCTATGCACAGAAAATCAAGGATAAAATTCTGAAATATGGTCGCTGTTTTATGAATGGTGATGAAGAAAATGTTGCAGTTTATTTTTATGAAAATGAAGCTGCACTGCTGATAAAGTTATTTGCAATTTATGTAAATGCAACTGAAAGTACTGACTAAAAAAGTTTGAGGAAAATAAAAAAATATGAATATCTACAAAGTTGATAAGAGTAAGAAAAAGGGGTCTGGGGATTTCCACAGTCTGCGGAGCAGAAGAAACTTTCTGTACGATTTTTTTGGAGAAAAAATTTCGGATTTTTGTGAAAATTCGTTGGAGAGTTTCAGCCGTCAAGGTCGCAGACCTTGCCCAATAAATGAAGCGGAGCGGAATGGTCTGTTTTGATAAGCCTTTCAGGGCTTGTCAAAACAGATATTGGGTAAACACTGTCTATTCTGTCATGACAAGATAAAAAGTAGCTATTCTGAAAAAAGAAAGGTGAGAAAATGAGCAAATTAAGCATAAGTTTTACGCTTGGAAAAGCAAGTGTTCCACATGAAGCCAATGTTGACCACAATAACAGGGAGTTTATCGCAAACAATGTGAACAAAAGTAAAATTTGCGAAAATATCACTTACATAAAACAAGATGTCCGTGAAGCATATCAGGAGCTTTTTGGACAGTCACTTGCTGATTATAATTCAAAACAAACTCGCAGAGACAGAATAATTTCAGATTATTTCAAACATATTTCCAAAAGTAAAAGAGAGGAAGCTTTTTATGAAATAATCGTGCAGTTTGGTGACAGCAAGACTGCTCCGTGTGGAAGTCAGAATGGAAAAATCACACAGGAAATGCTTGATGAATATATGAAAGGTTTTCAGAAAAGAAATCCAAACTTGCACGTTTTCAATGCAGTTCTGCACATGGACGAAGCAAGTCCGCATCTGCACATAAACTTTGTTCCGTTTTATACACAGGGAAGAAAAAATAGTTTAAGTAAAGGTGTTTCAATGAAATCAGCATTAATTGAACAGGGATTCAATCCAAAAAGTATCAAAGAAAATCAGCTTGTTGAGTGGGAAGATAGTGAACGCCAGATAATGGAAAATATTCTGCAGAAGTATGGATTCTCACGTGAGGACAAAAATGCAAAGTATTCACATCAAACTGTTGATGATTACAAAAAAACTCAGGACGAAAAGAAAATAATTTCAGCACTCAGAGCATCAAGAAAAGTTTCTGGAGAAGAAATTTCTGCTG
>CAMWKY010000261.1 GCA_947174965.1 uncultured Ruminococcus sp.
GTGCAGTAATATTACGAAATTTTTTGTCTTTGCAGACAAGGGAAGTTTCGCATATAAAAATGCCCTGAAAACTCAGAATACATACAATAATATTAAGATTAAGGAACTACCTTTTGATGTTTCAAAGGGCGTTGAAAATGTACTTTTCAATAATATTGCCGATGTGCTGATTCTGTTTTGTATTTTTACAGCATCAGTTTTTGTTTTCACAAAGGATAAGGAAATCGGAATCATGAATCTGCTTTTTTCCTGTCCGAAAGGTCGTTCAGGACTATATTTCAGCAAGATGTCAGTTATGATAATTGTTTCACTGGTATTGGAAATAATTTTTATATCTGCATTGCTTATCATAAATGGGGTATCATACGGATTTGGTGATTTAAGCAGACCTGTTCAGTCAGTAAACGGCTTTATGGAATGTTCCTGTAATTTCAGCGTGATACAGTATATGTTTCTTAGTTTTTTTATCAAATGGCTTGGATACGGAGTTTTTGCAATGTTGTTTTCATGTATTTGTATATGTTCAAAAAATGGCACTCAGATTTATGGTATATCTCTGTTTGTATCTGCTGTGGAGATACTGTTGTACACAAAAATTTCAAGGGTAACGAATCTTGGACTGCTTCACGATTTAAACATTATATCATTTATCAAACCTGACAATATGATTGCGATATATCGGAATCTGAATATTTTTGGTCAGCCATTTAATGCGGTGATAGTTATACCAATTGTGTGGTTTATATCATTTGTTGCCTTTTTATTTGTCGGAATCAGTGTTTTTTGCAACAGCAGAAATCATGAATACAAAAAGCTGTCATTTAAGGGAAAAATACTGCATAAAGAAAAAGTTCATACCAGAATGTATTATGCTTTTAAAAAATCCTTGTCACTTCATGGTAGCCTTTTGATAATATTCATATGGCTTGTGGCTGTATCTTTTTATCACATTGGATTTACAAAACCTGCATCACTGACGGATTATTATTATAAGCAGTATACTGAACAATGTCAGGGAAATATTAATGAAATTACTGATGAACTTATAATTTCAGAAAAACAGTATTTTGATGAACTTGACGAAAAAATGATGACTGGAATAGTCAATCAGAATGATTATCAGAACGAACAATTTAAACGGCAGGCATTGGAACGTTTAAGCTTCCGTATTGACACTGTAAGGAATCGGAACAATGCGGAAATTTTTTACGATACAGGTTATATCAGGGCGTTTGGCTTAAATGAAAAAAATGAAATCTGTCAATTGTATCTTTTCATGCTTATACTGTGCGTTCTGACAGTATCACCTATAATTTCCTACGACAAAAGTCGTGGATTAACTGCTGTGATATATAGTACATCGACAGGCAAGAAATCATATTTAAAGAGATGTATCGCACTGACATCAATTTATTCAATAGCCTCATCTGTTATAGTAATTGTCCCTTATTTTATAAATATACTCCGAAAATACGGAACGCAAGGAATATCTGCACCAATACAGTCTATAGCGGAATCAGCCGACTCAATACTTCCATTAAATATATGGCAGTACACTTTATGTCTGTTTGTGATAAGAACAATAATTATATGGCTGTGCAGCTTAGCAATGCTTGTTATTTCATACCATTTCAAAAGTCGATTTACTGCCACACTCTTGAATATTACTGTTTTTATAATGCCTTTAATGATAGTCAGCTTGATAATGGATAATTTTTGGTAGTCCAATATATTCGAAAACGCTGAATATGTGAAAAATAAAAATCTCCTTACGATTGTTTGTACATAAGGAGATTTTTTGTTTTATAATTACATTGAGAATGTCTGTTTTATTCTGCATTGTATCTTTTATGGTTGCTCAGTCTCTCTGCTTCTACTTTATAAACTGAAAATCAACAAAAATATTGATTTTTCAGTGCCTATCATGTATAATAGAATAAAGAGTATATTAAAAGGAGCAAGTGAAACTATGGTAAAGGAAATCGTCAGAGATACATTTTTTCTTGCACAGAAATCAGAACCTGCCAACAAGGAAGATGTACAGGTAATACAGGATTTACTGGACACAATAAAAGCAAATGCTGACCGCTGCGTTGGAATGGATGCGAATATGATAGGCGTGCGTAAAACGATTCTTGTCGCTTTGATTGGCAATCGTTATCTTATTATGGCAAATCCGAAAATTGTCAGTAAATCATCTCAGATTTATGAAACGGAAGAAGGCTGTCTTTCTCTGAACGGACAGCGAAAGGTTAAACGATATAAGTCAGTTACCGTTGAATTTCTGGACAAAAATTTCAGGAAGAAAAAGCAAACATTTAAAGATTTTGAGGCACAGATTATTCAGCATGAAATTGACCATTTCAGCGGAATTATAATTTAGGAGGTTTATATGGAATACAATTTTTACGGCTGGGAAGTAGCAGTTAAACCAATCAATAATACTTATCCGTCAATTCATTCACTATTGTATTTATATGATGCATTGTCAAAAATATGGTGTGCGGAAACCTGCGCTCCGAGAATGAGGGGAAAGTGGACTTCGAACAATAAAACGTTGGGACAATGCTCTATAACAGCATTTCTTGCACAGGATATTTTCGGTGGAAAGGTTTATGGAATACTTCGTGATGGTGGTAATTATCATTGCTATAATGTGATTGGCGATTGTGTTTTTGACTTGACAAGTGAGCAGTTCGGCAATGAAAAGCTTGTATATGAAAATAATCCAGAGCAGTTCCGAGAAATTCACTTTAAAAAAGAGGAAAAACGTATGCGTTACGAATTTTTGAAAAAAGCACTGCTGGAGTATACGAAATGAAAAAAAATTATGTTTGTCTGCCACGGAAATATCTGTCGCAGTCCGATGGCGGAGTTTATTTTCAAGGATATGCTGGAAAAATGCGGACGTGAAATAGAGTTTGTCGTTGCTTCATCTGCAACAAGTGCCGAGGAAATATGGAACGGAATCGGCAATCCTGTATATCCGCCTGCAAAAGCAGAACTTGCAAAGCATGGCATTTCCTGCAAGGGAAAAAGAGCTGTACAGCTGAAAAAATACGATTATGATAAATATGATTTGTTTTTGTGTATGGACAGCAGGAATGTCACAAATACCATACAGATTTTCGGCAGTGACCCTGATAATAAGGTTCGCAAGCTGTTGAAAAATAAAGATGTTTCCGACCCTTGGTATACAGATAGATTTGACGTTGCCTATAATGATATTTACGAGAGCTGCCGTCAGTTTCTGGAGAATTTATGATGCAGATATTTAAAAGGAAAAACAACTGCAGCGGCTGTAATTGGTTCAGAATTTAGATGATTATGAAAATGAAGAAAAGCTTATATTAGAATATGTTACATTGAATTATGCTATAAATGTCAACCGTACTCACAATCATAATGGTTATGACAATAAATACACTAATGAGAATATTTCTGGATTACTGGAATTTCGTGCAGTTTCAAGGAAAATCCGTCAGAACGGCGGAAGATTGAAAGATATGACAAAAATTTGTGGAGTGGTAGAGAAAATTACATATAAATATCAAAAAACTGCACAAAAAAATAAAAACAGGGTTGACAAAAATTTATAATGGATGTATAATATACTTGAAAGAATTGAGCAGGTAATATAAAATTCATTATCTCTCCACAATTAATTGAGGTGAATTTTA
>CAMWKY010000262.1 GCA_947174965.1 uncultured Ruminococcus sp.
CTTTTAAGTGAGATGAAATATGTTAAAAAGAAAAAATCTGATTCTATAATAAAAAATGAGACTGATTCCGAAAGATACGGAATAGAAGAACAGATAATCAGAGATAATGATATTCCCGAAAAATCACATGAAAAATCTGTTGTTCCGGAAGAAGAAAGCAGTGCAACTGTCATAAGAATAAGAACATCTTTGCCCGGTTCGCCGTTTCTTATGGATATGACAGGAAAGAAGATTGAGATAACAAAAAATCCATTCAGAATAGGCAGAGGCAAAGACAACGATTTTGTTTTAAGTGATAGTATGATTTCATCTCACCATGCTCAGATTATTCATGACGGCGGAGAATATTATCTGGTTGATAATAATTCAAGCAACGGAACATATCTTAATGATATTGACAACAAAATCCTAAGAGCAAGAATTGTTGACGGAAACAGCATTTTTTTTGCTATGAACAGATACATTTTCAAAACTTCACGCACACAAATTGATGTTCAGGATTCAGACTATATTAATTTTGATTTATTAAATGAAGATGATGACAGAACACTTGCTTACATAAGGAAAGTATCTGATGACAGCATAATAACAATTAGGCATTATCCTTTCTCAAGCAAGGAACTTTCTGATATAATATTCTTTGAGAAAAAGCACGCTGGTGAAACTCTGTTATATATGGAGAATACCTCATGCAGTTCTCTCCGACTTGAAAATATAGATGTGCCGATAGGGGAGAAAGTGGAAATTTTTTCAGGCTGTACATTATCTGTAAATGGTGAATTATATACATTCACTGTCGAAAACTGATTCGGAGTGAGAATTTATGTTTGATTTTTCTTATGTAACAACAGAAGGTACAGTTAAAAAAATAAATCAGGACGCACTGCTTGTTAAAATTGCAGAATACAAGAATAAACAGATACTGTTCATGGCTGTTGCCGACGGTATAGGCGGACTGCCAAAGGGTGAAACGGCAAGTGCCTTTGTTATATCAGAGGTTGCAAGATGGTTTGAAAAAGAATACTCCGCTATGCTTAAAGAGGGCAAAAATATTCTTGCTGTAAGAAAAAGTCTTGATGTATTTCTGCACGGACTGAGTGATGAACTTAATGATTTGGCAGAGCCTATGGGAACAACCTACACTTCTGTTATAATAGACCCGATACTTGACTCTGTTCTTGTTGCACACGTCGGAGATACAAGACTTTACAAGATTTTTTCCGACAGGGCAGAGATTGTAACTTCCGACCATTCTGTTGTTGCAGAAGAAGTCAGGAGCGGAAAGCTTACAGAAGAAGAAGCAAGACTTGACAAGCGACAGAATCAGATAACAAACTGCATGGGAGCAGGCGAAACAGGCAGAGTTTACGATTATATCATTCAGAAGCCTGATAAAGAATGTATATATATGCTTTGTACGGACGGATTCAGAAAAATGATAACAAAAGATGAAATCCTTGAATGTCTTTCGCCTGATGTGAATATCAACAGCGATATAATTCATGAAAATCTTGATTATCTTCTTGAATTGAACATGAACCGCAAGGAACGTGATAATATAACAGCAGTTGCAGTGAAATATAAAGGAGACTGATTTGTCATGGCAAAGGACAGACCGATAATATTGGAAAACCGCTATAAAATAGCTGAACTTGTCGGAAAGGGAAATAAATCGGAAGTTTATAAAGCTTATGATTTGCAGGCTGAAAATGCCGTGAGAGCCATAAAGAAAATCAAGAAGTCAGATACGGCAGAATATGAAACAGCTATGCTTGAATCAAAGCTCATAAAAGAACTTTATGAAAGAGATATATCAAACGCTTTTTTTCCTAATATAATTCAGAGAGTAGACAACGACCCTGAATATTTTTATATAGTGCAGGATTATCTTGACGGACAGACCATGAAGGAAATGCTTGATGCAGGACCTTTGCCATATAAAGTTTTTATAAATGCCTCAAAGCAGATATGTTCTTTCATGAAATTCTTTCACGATACAGGCAGAGTTTACAGCGATATGAAACCTGAAAATATAATGGTACTGAAACCAAGTACGACTTTTGTTGATAAAAATGAGGAAGAAAAGAATCTTAAGCTTAAATTCATTGATTTTGGTACAGCAGTAAAAGTTGAAACAGGTGGTATAGGTTATACTCCGGAGTATGCTTCTCCTGAACAGTATTACAGCTCAAAACTTGACGAACGGACAGATATTTATAATATAGGTGCAACATTTTTCCATATGATAAACGGAAAAAAGCCTGCACGCATCACGGGCGACAGCAGAATGTTGAGTTCGGCGGAAAGATTCAGATTTGACAAGAATGTCAATGTTGAAATAAGAAAGATAATAGAAAAATGTGTTGCTGATGAACCTGATATGCGTTACAGTTCATGTGAAGCACTTTACAGGGATTTGTGTCGTATGGAAAAACATTCCCATATGCGTATGATTGTATTTTCTTTTGTGATGACATTGATTTGTTTTACTGTATCTTTGTCTACAGCTTTTGCATCTGAAACAGTAGACAAAAATAATAATGAAAATCTCTACAGAGAATATGTGGCAAATGGACTTTATGCTGAAGCGGTAAATATAGACCATACAAACAGGGATAATATCTATATAAATCTTATCGAAAGCTTTACAGATGACGAAAAACTTGATGCAAAGGAAGACGCTTTTATAAACAATAACATAAAGTATATGGGTGATACATATATAAAAGAAACAGACGATAATTATGGTAAAATCATGTATGAAATAGGTCTTGCATACTGGCTTTATTATTATCCGGTGTATAACAAGAATGATGAATATAATGATACAGAACTTGAAGAACACAGAATAAACGCATCTTATGAGTGGTTTGAGAAGGCTAAATCTGATGAGAATTTCAGGGAAACCAATCCGAATCAGTTTAACCGTGCAAATACGTTCTATAATATTTCCAAAGTTTATCGTGAAATCGACCGCAAAGGCAAAGAGGGAGAAGCAGACAACGCATACTATATGAGTATATGGCAGAGTATTTCAGAGCTGAAAAATGATGTTGATGATACGAATGAGGCAGTAAGTGCAAGAGCCTGCCAGACACTTCTTAACTTTATTTCAAGATATGCCCTGCGTTTTAATCAAAGTGGTGTTTCTTATGAAGAACAGACAGCAATTATTAATCAGATATATGACAGAGTTTACAATAAAGATAATGAAATTGTTTATGTAGAAAAAATGTATCAGGAAATGGCGGAGAAATTCAATATAGAAGCTGTAAGGTCAAGAATTGATATGGCATATGCAGACTGAAAAGGAGTGGATTTATGGATTCTGAAACACTGCACATTATATCAATTGCTTTTTTTGTATCAGGAATGATTTTTCTTGCTCTTACAATCGTATTCGCAGTTAAATTTGAACTTTTTTCGATAATCAAATCAAATATGAAAATCCGCAGGGAGAAAATATTTTCAGACGGTGATGAATATTTTGCTTATGTTGAAAACAGAAAGAAAAATTCCTATACATACAGTTCCGAAAACAAGCAGTCCGAAATTACGGAGAGCATTTCTGATGATAACAGCGGAACGGTTTTACAGAAAAAACAGGAAGAAACACAGCAGAGTGCTACTGTTCTAAGCAACAGCGAAGAAAAAGGCAATGTGACAGTTATAGTGAAC
>CAMWKY010000263.1 GCA_947174965.1 uncultured Ruminococcus sp.
AAGTAGGGAATATGAATATGGAGGAATTATTATGGCTTGTTTTGTTGTACCAGTGGCAGAAGCAATTGTAACTTCTGTTGCAACACGCATTTTAGAATCGAAAGAAAATAAATCCGAAAAAATCACACCTGATAATGTGCATTTTTCAGAAAAACTGAAATGGCTTTCAAAGCTATTATGGGGAGGTTCATTCCTGCTTGCGTTTGAACACGTATGGCATGGTGAGATAAAACCGTTTTTCCCGTTTCTGACATCAGCAGAAAGTCCGGAATCGTTAATTGCTATGTTCAATGAAATATCAACCGTTGGAGTGGGAATGGCACTGACAGTAACAACTGCGTGGATTGGTATGCTGATTATTTCAGGCATCACCGAAAAACAAAAGGAAAAAATAAGTGAGGTGAAATAATATGACATTATTAATAACAGTTGTTTCGGCGGTAATCTGCACGGTTATATGGTACAGAAAAGCTCCGCATGATGTCATGAAAATTTCAGACCTCTGCTTTATCTACTGGGGAGCATCTTTAATGTGGCTTGTAGATGCAGTCTTTGAGTATGTGGAAATGGGTGCAGAATTTTTCACACCGTCTTTACAGGATATGCTTAATGATACATTTTTAGGTCTTTCCGCCGTTGCCCTCGGACTTGTAACATGGATAGCAAAGTTACTTATCACTGACCCGAAACACATATTTAAAAGGAGTACATATCATGAGTGAACATACACATAATCATAATCACGGACATTCACACAACGACGAAAAATCGCACATTCATTCGCACCGTGCGTTAATAGGATTCGACAAGCACGGCATACCGACAATCGTTGCAAAAGCAGACCATCAGGAAGAATTTGACAGCGACCCGAACGCTTTTATTCGTGACTACATGAACGCTGTTGCAGAATATAAAAAGACTTTTCCGTCAAAACAGGACGTTATTGACCAGACCCCTGACCCTGCTGTTAAGGAAATGCTTCTGCGTGCCGAACAGCTCGGAATTGATACAGCTTTTGACCGTTTCGACAAGCAGAAACCGCAGTGCAACTTCGGCTTGGCAGGAGTATGCTGTAAAATATGCAATATGGGACCTTGCCGTATTACAGCAAAATCTCCCCGTGGCGTATGCGGTGCAGATGCTGATTTGGTAGTCGCACGAAATCTTCTCAGGGCAGCAGCGGCGGGTGTGGCACAGCACGGTATGCACGCAAGGGAAATTATTCTCTCGCTCAAATGGGCGGCAGAGGGTAAACTTGACATTCCGATTATGGGAGAACAGAAAATCCGTGCAACTGCCGAAAGTTTCGGTATACCCACAAAGCACCGCACTACAAAGAAAATTGCTGTTGATTTGGCAGATGCACTTCTTGCGGATATGTCACGCACTGAATCTGATGAATATAAAACTATCAAAGCGTGTGCGCCTCCTGAACGTCAGGAAACATGGAAAAATCTTGATATTCTGCCGATAAGTGCATATCATGAAGTATTCGAGGCATACCACAAGACTGGCTGTGCGATTGACGGCGACTGGAAAAGCATTATGCAACAGTTTTTAAGATGCGGACTTGCTTTTACATTTTCGGGAGTGGTCGGTGCAAATATTGCTACAGACAGTTTATTCGGAGTTGGTGACAGAGTAACATCAAAAGTAAATATCGGCGCACTGAAAAAAGGCTATGTCAATATAGCTGTTCACGGACATCTGCCCACACTTGTAAGTCAGATTGTAAAGACAGGTCAGGAAGAAAAATTCATAGAACTTGCAAAGTCAAAAGGTGCAAAGGGTATACGTTTTTATGGCATCTGCTGTTCAGGACTTGCCGCAATGTACCGTTACGGCGGAGTTATTCCGCTGTCAAATGCAGTTTCTGCGGAGCTGGTGCTTGGTACTGGTGCGCTGGATTTATGGGTTGCGGACGTTCAGGACGTTTTTCCGTCTATAATGGAAGTTGCAAAGTGCTTTAAGACGACAGTTGTCACGACCAGCGATTCCGCAAGACTTCCGGGTGCTGAACGTTATGAATACGACCATCACCATTCAAATATTGCGGAAACAAAAGCACTTGCCGAAAAAATAGTAACACGTGCCATTGAAAGCTTTGAACAGCGAAAGGGAATACCTGTATATATTCCGCCGTATGAGGTTGAAGCAGAAGTAGGATTTTCCGTTGAGTATGTGCATAAACGTTTTGGAAGCATGAAACCGCTTGCCGACGCACTGAAATCAGGAAAAATTCTTGGTATCGTAAATATGGTAGGCTGTAATAATCCGAAAGTACTTTATGAAAAGGCTATTGTTGACGTTGCAGACGTACTTCTGAAAAACAATGTACTTATTTTGTCGAACGGCTGTGCATCGTTTCCGCTTATGAAACTCGGTTACTGTAATACTTCCGCACTTGATAAGACCGGCGAAAGTCTCAAGGAATTTTTAACTCCTGATTTACCGCCTGTATGGCACGTCGGGGAATGTATTGATAACACACGTTCGTCGGGAATATTTGCAGGAATTGCGAATGTTCTCGGAAAAAATCTCTATGAAATGCCGTTTGCTTTCACATCTCCGGAGTGGGGCAACGAAAAGGGAATAGATGCCGCATTAGGTTTCAGACTTATGGGAATAAATTCATATCATTGTGTAGAAGCGCAGATTTACGGCTCACAGAATGTCATTGAGTTCCTGAAAGACGGCACAAGAGAACTGCTCGGCTCTGTAATGTACGTTGATACAGACCCTACAGCACTCGGCAATAAAATAGTTGAGGATATAAAAGCCAAAAGAAAAGCTCTTGGCTGGGACTGATTTTACAAAGAGAGTTGATATACATGAAAAAAATAATTTCAGGTCTTACAGCAGGCATACTTGCATTTTCGCTGACAGCCTGCGGTAAAAAATCTGATTCCAACACAATAAAAATCGCTTATCTGCCTATTACACATTCGCTTGCCGTACTCGAAACGGCAGACGAACTGGCAGAAAAAACAGGATTGCAGGTTGAGCTTGTAAAATACGGCTCATGGAATGAACTGATGGACGCTTTAAATTCGGGACGTGTTGACGGTGCTTCAGTACTGATTGAACTTGCCATGAAATCAAAGGAGCAGGGCATAGGCTTAAAAGCGGTTGCTCTCGGTCACAGGGACGGAAATGTCATTATTACGTCAAATGACATTAATTCTGCTGAAGACCTCAAAGGAAAAACAATTGCTATTCCGCACAGACAGTCATCACATAACATTCTTTTGAATGACGCTCTTTCAACAGTTGGATTGACAACCGACGATATAAACGTTACCGAACTTGCACCGACAGAAATGCCCTCTGCACTTGCAGGAGGACAGATCAACGGTTACTGCGTGGCAGAGCCGTTTGGTGCAAAAGCTGTGTCACTCAATGCCGGAAAAGTTATGTTTGAGTCTGCGGAATTATGGGAAGATTCATTGTGCTGTGGACTTGTGCTTACTGATAAATTCATTGAAAAAAATCTCGAAAATGCAAAGATTTTTACAGAAAACTACATACAGGCAGGACAGAATCTGACGAAAGAAAAGGCTTTGGAAACTGCTGAAAAATATCTTAGTCAGGAAAAAGAAGTGCTGGAGTTGTCTTTGCAGTGGATTTCCTATGATAATCTTGATATAACAGAGGAAAATTATAATATT
>CAMWKY010000264.1 GCA_947174965.1 uncultured Ruminococcus sp.
CACAAATTGTTTCACGTGGAACATTTTTAACTCTGCTTCATACAAATTGTTTCACGTGAAACATTTTTAACTCTGTTTCACACAAATTGTTTCACATGGAACATTTTTAACTCTGCTTCATACAAATTGTTTCACGTGGAACATTTTTTGACTCTGTTTCACACAAATTGTTTCACGTGGAACATTTTTAACTCTGCTTCATACAAATTGTTTCACATGGAACATTTTTTATTATTTTCCTACACAAAAACGTGAAAACACTTCATTTACTACCGCTTCAGTTATCCTCTCTCCTGTTAATTCAAGAATATGCTGTTCAGCTTCGTCTATCAGAATATTTACAGCATCAAGCATTTCTCCCGATTCTATTGCATTTATGGATTCTTCAATACAATGAAGCGATTTCTCAATACACTCTTTCTGTCGCTCATTTGCTAATAGAACTGATGAAAAACTGTCAGGAGAAATTCTGAAAAGCTCCTCTATCTCCTTTTCAAGTTTTTCTATTCCTAAACTCTCTTTTGCAGATACATATACTTTATGTATAAATATTTTTTCAATTTCTTCAAATTCCTCTGCAACTCCTGCATCTGATTTATTGATTACTGCAATATATTTCTTATTATTAATTTTATTAACTAATTCAAAATCGTCTTCTGTAGGCGGACAGCTACCGTCAAATACTGCTATGACAAGTTCTGCTGATTCAAGCGTTTTTTCTGCAATATGTACTCCGATTTCTTCAATTATATCCTGCGTTTCATGGATTCCTGCTGTATCAGATAATCTTAATACTATATCTCCCAAACGCACTGTTTCTTCAACTATATCTCTGGTTGTGCCTGCTATATCAGTTACTATACTCCTCTCACAACCACTTAGACAATTAAACAGTGTTGACTTGCCTACATTTGGTCTACCGACTATTGCTGATGATATTCCCTCACGAATTATTCTGCCATCATCATAGTTTGATACTAATGATGATAAATCATTTGAAACAGCTTTCAGCTCATCTATAATGTGCTGTGGCTCGACTTCTGGTATATCTTCGTCTGGATAGTCTGTCCACGCTGAAAGTCCGCTTAAAAGATTTAAAAGACGTTCTGAACATCTGCTGACTTTTTTATATACTGCTCCCTCTCGCAAAGTTCCAGCCATTTTCAATTCAAGCTCTCCTTTTGCTGAAATGATGTCCATAACCGCCTCGGCCTGCGTTAAATCAAGTTTGCCATTAAGAAATGCCCGTTTTGTAAATTCTCCTGCCTCTGCTATTACTGCTCCGTTTTTTAGTGCTGTACGAAGTATCTTTTTTGATACAAATAACCCGCCGTGACACGAAATTTCCGCTGTGTCCTCACCTGTATAGCTGTGTGGTGCTTTGAATACAGTCAATATACAATCGTCTATCCTTTCACCGTTATCATGTGCTATACCGTATGCACACGTATAGCCGTCCATTTCAGATACTTTTTTTCCAAAAGGACTGAAAATTTTTTCCGCTACTTCAAGTGCATTCTCTCCTGAAATTCTTATAATGGCTATTCCGCCAACTGCATTTGGAGTTGAAATTGCTACAATTGCCGACATCTATCTCCCTCCTAAAAAAACAACGGCATTTAAGCCGTTAAAAAATGTCAAAAAATAAAGTGTGAACTATATTTTCAGCAATGGGCGAACAAAGTCCGCCCTGTAATTCTTTTATAGCTGATTATTAAAACTCAATCTTTCCATAAAGTCCGCCTTCCATTGAATCTTCAGGCTTCGGCTTTTTATAGTCCTTTTCAAAACTTGTGGAGAGGTCGATTGCTTTAACTTCCATTGGCTCACGTTTCTTATTTCTGTCATTTCTTCTGTTTCCGCCTCTTTTGTCATCTCTGCGCTGTCCTCTGTGTTTACTGCTTTTTGGATTGTTAGATGAAATAATTATCTTTCTGTATGGTTCTTCTCCTACTGAACGTGATGAAACACCGTCTATTTCTGAAATTGCAGAGTGTATTACTCGTCTTTCATATGGATTCATCGGTTCAAGCTGTTGTGACCTGCCTGATTTAAGCACAGATTTCGCAACCTTGACAGCAAGCTGATGCAATGTGTCCTTACGCTTGTTTCTGTAGCCTAAACAATCAATTGTGATACGGAAATATTCCTTGTCGCCCTTGTTTGCTATGATTGAACAGAGATACTGGAGAGAATCAAGAGTCTCACCACGTCTGCCTATAATTGCACCATTATTATTACTCTCAATATTGATTACTGCTCCTGTTTCATTCTGGTATACAACAAACTCTACTTCAATATCCATTGCTCTAAGAACACTTGTAATATAATCTTTTGCTATCTTGACTTTTTCATTAAGTAAACTTTCATCACTAATAAGTGTAAAATCATCAAGTGTAAAGTCGTTGTTTTCTTCGTCTGATAATTTCTTATTTTCTGCCTTTGATACTGATTTTTTTGTATCTGCCTTAACTTCAGGCTTCGGCTCTGCCTTGATTTCGGGCTTCGGCTCTGCCTTGATTTCAGGCTTTGGCTCTGCCTTGATTTCGGGCTTCGGCTCTGCCTTGATTTCAGGCTTTGGCTCTGCCTTGATTTCGGGCTTCGGCTCTGCCTTGATTTCAGGCTTCGGCTCTGTCTTTTTTAAAGGAGCTATATATGTAGCCTCTACTTTTGCATCAACCTGTCCGATTCCTAAAAATCCCTTTTTACCCTCATCAATAACTTTGAACTTGATTTCATTGATGTTCTTTCCGAACTTCTTAACCGCCATTGCTTTTGCTTCGTCAATGGTTTTTGCTGTGAAAATTTCAGTCATTTTTTATGACCTCCTATATATAATTAATTGTCATCATACTCATCGCCATATTTTTCAGCCATACGCTTACGGGCTTCTTTTATTGCATCAATGTTGGCTTTATTCTGCTCTGAACGTGACATCTTACTGCCATCTTTATTGAGATTTACAGAATCGCCGTTCTGCTGTTCTGCTAGCATTGCCTGTTCCATCATTCTCTGCATGAAAGTCTTTTTTTCAGGGTGCTTTTCTGCGTAAATACGTGCCTTTTCTTTTTCCTTTTCGTTTACCTGCTCTATCTTTTCAGGTGTGAAATAAAGATTCAAACCCAATGTTACAAGGAATGAAAAAAGTGACGACCATATCCAATAATATCCGACACCTGCCGGAAGTGAAAATGCAAGCCATATAGACCATATTGGCATACCAAGCATCATCAGCCACATACAGCCACCGCCAGCCTGCGGATTCGGATTTGTCTTTTTCTGGTGAATCATTGAATAAACAGATACAAGAAGCTGTGCAATTCCTGCCATAAACGGAATAATACAAAGTATTACTGCTTCTTGATTCCATATTTCAGGGTGAAGCGTTGGTGTTTTTCCAAGATTTGCACCAAAAACAGTGAATTTTGCTGAAAAATCAGAAACAACCTGTGCAAAGTTTTCTGAAATATTCTTGAAATCATCAGGATATTTTGAAAGTGCTTCGATTGTATAAAGCTCGTTTCTCAAATCATGTGAGGAAATTGCTCGTCCGCCATTTATCAAGCCAAATTCCGTTGCAAGCTGTGATGCCTTTTCAATAGCTGCTGTTCTTACGGATTTTGTAATATGCAGAATATGTGTGATTGG
>CAMWKY010000265.1 GCA_947174965.1 uncultured Ruminococcus sp.
TATTATCAGAATTATCTTAAGCATTGCAGTAATATTGAGTTAGTTATTGAACCACTTAATAATTTCTTTAATTGTGTCAAAAATGGTCGATGTCTGGGAATGTCAATAGCATCAACTCTTGCACATAATAAAGTGTTTACACCTTCTGACATACAGGCGGACAGGGAAAATCTTGTTGATATTCAACTTGATGAGTCAGTTCTCAGTACAATTCTTTCATATCAGACAAGACAGATAAAATCTGATTTTCTGCTTTATAGGTACTGGAATCTTCTTCACTATACTAAAGAAGAACAAGTTGATATTCTTCTTGATAAAGCTAAGAAAGCTACTGAACAGGGCAGATATTTTCTTATAACTCTTAATTTTGACTATATGGCTCATGCTGTGACAGGTATGGGAATGATTGACGGAGAATGGGAGTTTAACGGCGAAAAATATGATAAATGTATTCTTACATATGACAACAACGGTTATGGTTTAGATGATGCTTCTATTTTTATCAATTCTGAAACTAAAAACACATATATAAATGCTTATTCGAATATGACTGAAAATCTTTCATTTTTCACTCTTGATGATGATGATTTTATGAATTATGGAGGAGCAATCAATCCTGCTGATTCATATGAAACAGATGTATCATCAATTAACAGTATTCAGATAATCAGCAATGATGACCAATATGGTCTGAATAAAGCCACTTTGACTGTTACAGGAAATGACGGCATAAAATATGACGGAATAGCAAGTTGTAACAGTGATGTAGAGACTTATAATAAGTATGTTTGTAAAGGCACGGATTTTGAGGTGCAGAATATAACAAACGAAGAAATTTTCACTGTTAATTTTATGAATGTAAATAATTCTATAGATTCAGATTTCAATGGTTCTGTCAATAATGTTTTCAGGAATGAAACAGAGTTCGGATTTGATACTTTCGGAACTACTGAATACAATCTGAAATTTGCATTTGAGGAAGGGCATTACAGCTTTTCACCGCATTACAGATTCGATTTTTCAGGAGTTACTGACAGCGATTTCAAGGCTGTTTCAACTGACAGAGGTATAATTCTCAGCAGTTCCGATAACGTTAAATGTCAGGTTAAAACAACTGATGTAAACCGTGACGAAAACGGACTTGTTGTAAATGCTGAAGAAAATGTTCAGGAAGATGCTGTTTCATCTGTCGGAGATGTGCTTCTGACATTTGACGAAAACGGCAGTTTAACATATTATATCGGCAAAAATTACAATACAAAAGTACAAAAAGGTGATGTGAACTGTGACGGACTTATTGATACTGTAGATGCCACGCTTGTACTTGAAGCGTACTCTGCAAATTCTACTGATATGCCGTCATACATCGGAAAAACTCTCAGCGATTACAACAATGACGGACTGATTGATGCAATTGATGCCTCTTTAATTCTTGAAAAATATGCAGAATTGTCTACAACTAATTAAACAATATCATTATATATAAAGGAATGATTTTTTTGATTTATTTTACAAGCGACTTACATCTTGGACATGAAAATGTTATAAAATTTCAGAACAGACCATTTGCAGATGTAAATGAAATGAACCGTACTCTTATTGTAAACTATAATTCCATAGTCCAGCCAGATGATATTGTATACATATTGGGCGACTTGACATTTCGTATTCCTGTTGAAGATGCAAACAGGATTATTTCAAAAATGAACGGCAAAAAGTACCTCATTTCAGGCAATCATGACAAGCAGTATGATGAAAGTCTTTTTGAAGAAATAACAATCTACAAAGAACTGAAATATTTTGGCGAAAGATTTGTGCTGATGCATTATCCATTACTTGAATGGCGCAGTATGTATCACGGCAGTTATCATCTGCATGGGCATATCCATTCTTTTCCTGATTACAACATCAAAAACAAAAACAACAACATAAGACGTTATGATGTCGGAGTAGATGCAAACTATTTCTACCCGATAGCTATTACGGATATAATCAACTTTTTTAACAATTGAGGAGTGATATTTTATGCTTAACCACAAAACTTACATGAATATTCTTAATTTAGAGGAAAAAATTGCAAACGGCTTTTCAGTCGGAGACAAAATCATGATTCAGGAAAAAATTGACGGTGCTAACGCAAGTTTTCAGTACGACAGTGAAAGCGATTCATTGCAGGCTTTCAGCCGTAAACAGATTTTAAGTGCAAACAATAATCTGCGTGGATTCTATGAGTTTGTGCAGTCTCTTGACAAGGAACTTGTGAAGTCCGTTTTAGGCGATAATCTCAGAATGTTCGGCGAATGGCTTGTACCGCATACACTCAAATATCCTGAAGAAAAATACAACAATATGTACTGCTATGATGTTTATGATATGAAAAACGCTTTATATCTTCCACAAAACGAAGTAAAACAGCTTGTTGAGTGTTTGGGCTTGAATTATGTTCCCGTTTTCTATGAGGGTGAATTTACATCATGGGAAGACTGCATTGCATTTGTTGGCAGAACTGAAATGGGTGGAGAAATCGGTGAAGGTATCGTTGTCAAGAATGAAACGAAACTTAACAATCCTAACATAAGAATACCATTTTATACAAAAATAGTACACGAAAAATTTCAAGAGAGACACAAGCCACGTGTACGCCATGTCAATATTGATGCAATCAATGAGAAAAACAGACTGAAAGCTATTGTTGAAACTGTAGTCACAAAAGCAAGAGTTGAAAAAATTCTGCATAAGCTTGTTGATGAAGGCATTTTGTGCGAGGATTTCGGACTCAAAGACATGAAAACGATATGTCAGAATCTGCCGTCCGCTGTATACTATGACTGTCTGAAAGAAGCTCCCGATATTGTGGAGGAAGTCGAGAATTTCGGCAGATTTTCAGGCAATATCTCAATAGCTCTTGTTAAGGAAATAATTGCTGAAAGGGATTCCTGATGAAAATCATAATTGATTTTGATATGATTAAACAGCATTATAAAAGTCTTGGAGAAGATTTTGATGGAGAAGATTTAGATAATTCTGATTACATTTCATATGAATTTATAGCGGAAAATCCATACTACCAGCTTCGTGGAAAACATGTAACAGAAGAACAGGCTTTTCAAATAATACTTTATACAGAAAAATCTTTTCAAAAGCTGAATTTAATAAAAAATACTTCCATATCTTCAGAGTGTTTTTGCAATTCATTATTTCATGATAAAAACGGCTGGATTCAGCCTGACGGAACAATCGGGCAGAATGGGTTTATTAAAAAAAGCTTTCCTAAACTCAGGATAATTTTAAATGAATTGACAGCATATTTAAAAGTTTTTCCATTTCTTGATTTTGTCATTGCAATAACATGGTGTGATAAGACTGCTCCTGATGATTTGTATGAAAATATTGAAGCGGGTATATGGATTCATGATTATACAATAGAATTTCTTAATCAACAGGAAACTGTTAAAATTTACAAGAAATATGATGCAGAATATGGCTACAATTTTAAACCTGATATTATCAATACTGATTATTTTAAAAAATGTCTCTTGGCATATAGAATTAAAAATACAGATAATTTTATAAAAAAATATTTTCCTGATGTAAAAAGAGGTCTGCAATGAAACTCGTGATTAATGATACAATTA
>CAMWKY010000266.1 GCA_947174965.1 uncultured Ruminococcus sp.
ACATTAAAGACAAAAATTATTTTAAAGAAATGTATATACATGAGATAACTGAAAAATGGGGAATTGATTTATCTGCTATATCCAATCAGGGCAAATCTGAAAAAAGATTTGACTTTGTTATCAAGACTGACAGTATGATTTATGGTATTGAAACTAATTTCTATACAAGTGGTGGTTCTAAACTCAATGAAACTGCAAGAAGCTATAAACAGATAGCACAGGAAGTTGACTCTATTGATGGTTTTACTTTTGTGTGGTTTACAGATGGTAAGGGCTGGCAGAGCGCAAGACATAATCTGGAAGAAACTTTTGATATACTTGATACTATGTATTCTATTAATGATTTAGAAAACAAAGTAATAAATTTATTTGAATAACGGAGGTGGAAGTAATGCCTAATTTTAATCAAGAGCCAATACCTGTATTTCTTTTTCTTGGATTTCTTGAATCAGGAAAGACAAAGTTTATTCAGGAAACTTTAGAAGACAAAAGATTTAATTCAGGTGAGAAAACACTTATCATTTCTTTTGAGGAAGGTGTTGAGGAACTTGATTTCTCACGCTTTCCAAATAAGGGAAAAAATATTGTCTATCGCCTGATAGACAGCAAGGACGAAATGAATATTCCTAATCTTGCAAGAATGGCATACGAAACAAGGGCAGAAAGAATTGTTGTTGAATATAACGGAATGTGGCTTGTAAATGAATTTTTCCAGAATATGCCTGACAACTGGACTATTGCACAAGTTATGTTTTTTGCAGATGCCACAACATTCCTTAACTACAATGCAAATATGAGAAGTCTTGTTGTGGACAAGCTGAATATATGTGAACTCACTGTATTCAATCGCTTTGAGAAAGACTATAATGTGCAGGAATTTCATCAGATTGTAAGAGGTATAAGCCGACGTTCAGAAATCTGCTATGAATATACAAACGGACAAGTTGCTTATGATGATATTGAAGACCCTCTGCCGTTTGATATTGAAGCAGACCATATTATAATTGAGGACAGAGACTATGCTCTCTGGTACAGAGATATAATGGACGAGCCTGAAAAATACGACGGAAAAACTATCACTTTCAAGGGACTTGTTGCCAGAAACAAGAAATTCCCTGCTGACTGCTTTGCATTTGGTCGTCATATAATGACTTGCTGTGTTGATGACATACAATACTGCTGGGCTGTTGCAACATGGAATAAACCTGTTGAATCCGAGCCGAAAAAGTGGCTTAAAATTACTGCAAAAATAAAGGTGCAGAAACATAAACTCTATAAGGGTGCAGGACCGGTGCTTTATGTTGAGACGCTGGAAAATGCAGATGCTCCCGAACAGGAAGTAGCAACATTCTATTAATTAAGGAGATTATTGACATGAGTAAAATAAATATCGGTTTTATCGGAGCTGGAAACATGGGTACTGCTATTATGAAAGGTATTTCCGCAAGTTCTGCAAGTGAAAATATTCAGCTTTTCGCCTTTGACCCTGATACATCAAAAGTTGAATCACTCGGCGAATACGGCGTTATTCCGTGCAAAAGTGAGGCTGAACTTACTGAAAAATGTGGATATATATTTCTTGCTGTAAAACCGCAGGTTATTGACAAGGCTATTGAAGCACTTGCATCAGCTGTAACTTCTGATAAGGTTATTATTTCAATCGCAGCAGGAATTACAGATGAATTTATTGCATCAAAGACAATTCCTGATGCTAAAGTTATACTTGTGATGCCTAATACTCCGTTGCTTTTGGGTGAAGGAGCATCTGCTCTTTCAAGAAATGAAAAAGTAACAGATGAAGAATTTGAAGTGATTCTCAATGTGTTCAGGTCATGCGGAAAAGCGTCTGTTATTTCCAAAGACAAGATGAAAGAGATAATCGCAATAAACGGAAGCAGTCCCGCATTTATCTATCTTTTTGCTAAATATTTTATTGATTACGCAGATTCTGTCGGAATTGACAAATCATCTGCAACCGAACTTTTCAGCCAGAGTCTTATTGGTTCTGCAAAAATGATTACAGATTCAGGATATACTATTGATGAACTTATCAAGATGGTATCATCACCAGGAGGAACTACTCTCGCAGGACTTGACAGACTTTATGAGGGCAATTTAGCTGATACTGTTAAAAACTGCTGTGAAAGCTGTACAAACAGAGCATACGAACTTTCTAAGAAATAAAGTTCTTATACTTGTCCGCACTGCATATAATTTCAGTGTAAAAAGCTGAAAGGAAGATGCAAAAAAATGAAACATACAAGCTATATATCAGATTCGGACAAAAGAAAAAGCGGATTTTTTCTGCTGTTTACGGTGGAAATCATAGGAATTATTATAGGTTCATATATTGCTGTTTCGGATATTGATACAGCAACTATCCGCAGTATTCTATGTCCGACTATCGACGGAGCAACACTCATTGACATCTTTAAAAATACACTTGTTCCGTCACTGATTTTTATAGTGAGTGCATTTCTTTGCGGAGTTTTTGCATTCGGACAACCTTTAGGAATTGCTCTTATTATTGCAGAGGGTGCGGAAATAGGCTTGTCCGTTGCATTTCTTTACGCTGAAAAGGGCATATCCGCCCTTCCGGCTGTTCTTGTGCTGTATGTGCCGAAAGCTGTTGCATTTTCATTTGTTGCAGTGCTTGCTGTGCGTGAAGTACTAAGAAATTCGGCACTGATTATGAGATTTGTAATTTCAGCGGAACATAATTCAGAAAAAATAAGTCTTAAACTTTACTGCACTAAATTTATAGTGCTTACCATTATCATTTTTATAATTTCAATTGCAGATTCACTGATGAACTATGTTTTTTCAGGTCTGCTGTAAAATAAAAAAGGAGAAAAAAATTGGGACTGTTCAATAATTATCAATATGGTTCGGGCATACCAAAATATACACAAAAGAAAAAAGGTCTTGCACTTTTTTTTGATTTGTTTTTCAGAAAATTCTGGAGCATAACAGGCTTGAATCTGCTGTTCTCTATATTTTGCCTGCCTGTTTTCGTGGGATTTCTGCTGTTCGGCTACATGAGCAACACTGAATTACTGCTTGTCTTGCTGATAGTACTTGGTTTGATTTTTGCTGTAACAATAGGTCCAGCCATTGCTGGTATGACAAAAGTTATGCGGTTATTCCTGATTGAAAGACACTCTTTCATAGCAAGAGATTTTTTCAGGGGATTCAAGGAAAATTTCAAAAAAGCATCAGTAATCGGCATAATTGACATAGTAACCGCATTATCTGCATATGCAAGCTACAATGTATACCCATATTGTGCTATAAAATACGAAAATAATCTTTTCTATATACCTATGGTTTTTGCCTTCAGTGTTGTACTTGTAATATTTGTCATGAATTATTACATCTTCCTGATGATGACTGCTACAGACTTATCACTGAAAAATCTTATAAAAAATTCGTTTGCACTTGCGTTTGTTTCGTTTAAATCAAATATTCTTACAACTATATTCATATTTGCATTTGCTTTTCTCATGCTTGTTATTCTTATTTATTATACCCCTCTGTTTCTTATACTTATTCCTGCATTTCCGACAGCTCTTGTTTGGTTTATAGTATGTTTCAACAGCTATCCGGTAATTCAGAAA
>CAMWKY010000267.1 GCA_947174965.1 uncultured Ruminococcus sp.
ATTTTCATCAAACTGTCACAAACGCTATTTTTCTCACAGAACAGCAAAATGACAGCCGTAAAAAGCTGTCATTTTTTGTTATGATTTTTGAATTTTTGATAAAGTTTCAAGAATCACAAAAAGTGCTTTCTGAGGGTCTGTAATATCAGAAACCGCTGTTTCAATGGGGCAGAATCCCGTATTATCACGATTGCGAATTGCTTCTGTAAGTACATCATAAGTTACCGGAATATGATGATTTTCAAGAGTTTCAAGTGCGGATCTACTAATGATGTTTGTGTAAATTTCTCTGGCATCAAGAATCACATAGAGAAATGCCGCACCCTTTCCGATGACTTTATCTGCTGCTGAAAATTCTTTCAGACTTATGCCGCCGTCAAGCCACTCCAGAAGCGGAACAACTCCACGTTTACGGCTTGTAAGCGTTTCGGTATCATTACAGCATACACAGGTGAAATCGCTGCTTTTCAGCAAATTTTCAGCGCGTTCAAGATTATTCATTGTCAGCCTCTTTCAGTCTGTATACGGCAAGGGGAATAATAACAAGCTGGAGAATAATTCCGAAAAGTCCTGCTGTAATACTTGTAAGAACTACAGTCGGATTAACTACAGAATCAAACACATAGAAACCAACTGCAATTGCGCCGGCTCTTACAAGTCTGCCTGCAATCTGGGCAATCAGAACCTTGGCAATAGTCGGGAGTTTCACATCTTTAAGCAGTCCTGCGCAAAGTCCATAAACGCAAAGCTCGATCATCATAAACGGCAGCATAACGCTTGACGGCATCCCTGTCAGCGCAAAGCTAACAAGAGGACTGAGCAGGCCTGCTGCTCCTGCGGCATATGGACCAACAAGAAATCCCATAAGAATTATCGGCAGATGCATGGGAAGAAAAATCTCGCCGAGCGATGTTCCCATACCCGAAGCTGTTCCAATCACATGAACGAGCTGTGGAAGCGCTACCGCTGATACCAGTGCAATGAAAGCACCGATCGTCTGTGTTTTTACTGAAAGTTTTTTACTTGTAATTGCTGTTGTCATAACATTGACCTCCTGAAAATTTCTAAAATATAAGATTTACCACAAACCCTGAAAGCAAAGAAAAAAGCATAACATATAAAATATACAATACGAAATTTTTAACGCCCAAAACGATTTTCAATGCGCCGAGATTTGTGATTTTTGTAGACGGTCCGGTCAGCATGAAAGAGGCTGCTGAACCGATACTCATGCCTGAATATAGCCACTGCTGTAAAAGCGGAATCGTTCCTCCTCCACAGGCATACAGGGGAACGCCTATTGTTGCCGCCATAAGCAATCCGAATCCTTCATTTTCGCTTCCGAAAAGTCGTACAAAATCATCAGCTGGGACATATCGCTGAAACAGTGCCGACAGCAAAACTCCGAACAGAAAATAAATTCCTGTAGCCTTGAAGTTTCTGCCGATATTTTTCAGCAGTCTCATAAACAAATTCGGATCTGTATCATGACTTGCACGTTCCGCAAATCCCTCAAAGTTAAAGAAAGATTTTCCTCTGTAAACGTATCTTAGTATCAGTCCGGCAGTAATTCCCATGATAAAACAGGTGATAATACGAACCGCAAGGACTTCTTTTCCAAGCGCCATGCTGTAAATGATAAGCTGAGGATTCAGCAGAATAGAACTCATCATAAATGCCGCAAGCCAATCGTCATGAATACCATTGCGTGAGAATGATGCAGCAAGAGGAATTGTTCCGTACATACATAGAGGTGAAGCGATTCCGAGAATACTTGCAATAAAAATTCCGATAACTCCCAGCTTATGTTCGTTCATTTTATGTACTGCACCATGAATTTTGTCCTTGACAAAAACTGAAATAACAGAACCGAGTATCATTCCGAGAATCCAGTACAGCAATATCTGTTTTAGCTGCACTATGAAATAGTACCAGACATAGACGAATTCACGTTTTATAATTTCATTCATCTAACATCACCAACTGGTATTGACGACTTCCAAGACCGATTTCATCAGCGTGTTCCAATGTGTGAAGTCCGTTTCTGGATTCGATACGCTTAATTAAAGCTGCTCCGTCCTCTGCACTGTAGACAAGGTCTATACACGCCTGATCCAAAGCAACTGGATCAGTAGATGAAAGTATGCCTATATCGTGCATATCAGGTTCAGCTGGATTTCCGTCACAGTCGCAGTCAACGGAAAGTCGGTTCATTACATTGACATAAGCGATATTTTTTCCGTTATCAAGATGATCTGAAACTGATTTCCCCGCCTCTGCCATCGATTCTAAAAATGCGTCCTGCTGTCCTCCCCACGGATTTGTCAGACTTTTTCCGCCGCTGTGAATCCACGATTTTCCTTGAGATGAGCCAAGACCAATAGAAATATTCTTTACTGCACCTCCATATCCTGCCATTGCATGACCCTTGAAATGAGACAAAATCAAGTAAGAATCATAATCAGCAAATGTCGCACCTACATAATTTTCCGTTAGAACAGAACCACCCTCTACAGGCAGTGTCATCGAACCGTTTTTATCGAGGATCTGGAAATCAGCAATCTCTGTAAAGCCATGATCCTCCGCTACCTGATAATGCATTGCAGTTGTTGAACGTGAACCACCATAAGCCGTATTACATTCTACTATAGTTCCGTCTACATACTGGACTACATCTTTTATCAGTTCCGGACGGAGATAATTACTTGCAGGAGGTTCACCCGTACTCAGCTTGACAGCAGTATTTCCTGACGGATTCCATTCAAGTGCAAGGTAAGCGTTCATCAGACCTTCCGAGGAAATATCCTTTGTCATGTAGACAATGGGAATACCATCATTTACCATACTTCTAAGCAGTTCACATCTCATCAGACATAAGTCGAATACGTCCCACCTGTCATCATTGTTTAAATCGTAATCCTTTCCGCTTAAATCAGGTGTTTCTCTGACAAGCAAAAAATCCTGCAAATTTCGCAGATCTTCTACTGTGTATTTTGATCCGGATTCTGCCGCAGCAGCAGACAGCGAAATAATTTCATGATTTCCATATTTTGCATCAAGATTCTCTGTTGAAATCTGCTCCTGATATGGATTGCTGCAGCCTGTCATAGCAGTAAGCATTACTGTCACTGCAAGAAGTGATTTTATCTTTTTCATATAAAAGTTCCTTTCCAGTTTTTAATAAATAGCATACTGCCACTCTTTCGTTTCGTCTTTATAATAATAAAATTCACTTTTGGTATCATCTTCAAATAATGGCAGCATTTCAAGCATATCAACAGCAAGTTTGTATTCGTTCAGATTTTCATAATCTGCCCAAAACACTTTGCCCTCATCGGAAGATTTTAATTCTCCATGAAAACGATTTGCTTTGAATAAAAGTATCACATATCTTGCACCATTATCTGTCGGAAACTGCTTAATACCACAAAGCTGCGGATTTTCAATTGTATATCCGGTTTCTTCAAAAACCTCACGAATTACTGAACCTACAAAGGATTCGCCAGCTTCAACGTGTCCTCCGGGAAAAGCGATTCCTTCCCATTTGCCGCCAATACGTTCCTGTACCAGTACATTTTTATTTTCATCCTTTACCATACACAATGTAG
>CAMWKY010000268.1 GCA_947174965.1 uncultured Ruminococcus sp.
AAAAGTACAGCAGAAGCAGTCCGCAAGAAAGCAAGAGCCAGTCAAGCAGAGTGAGGACAAAAAAACT
Source organism: uncultured Ruminococcus sp. (assembly GCA_947174965.1). GTDB lineage: Bacteria > Bacillota > Clostridia > Oscillospirales > Ruminococcaceae > Ruminococcus. Next base: position 68 of record CAMWKY010000268.1, read on the forward strand.
GCATCAGCTGAAGAAAAAAAGTCCGAAACTGAACAGGTACAGCAGAAGCAGTCCGCAAGAAAGCAAGAGTTAGCCAGATTGATTGAGGAAAGAAAACGTGAACTTATTGAGCGGAAAAAGCCTAAAGCTATGCTTGAAGTCAGCGTTATGCCTGAACTTGATTCTGAGAAAAAAAGTCTACCAGCAGAAAAGCCAGCTGTAAAAAATATTGAATCAGCACAACTTGTTGAGCTGAAACCTGAACAGAAAAATCTGCTTAAAGAAAAACCCGTCCGCAAAACTGAAAAAAATGTTGTTACCATTGATGAGTTATATGCTGATAAGAATATTGAGCATGACGAAAATGTTAAAATCGACGATATAAACAATATGGCAACAGGTAAAAACGGTACACTTCTTATAAAATATATTGGTGTTAGTGAAATAATCCGTATACCTGACGGCATCACAACAATAGGGAAATATGCGTTCAACGGAAATTCATCTGTAAAAACTGTTATAATGCCTGACAGCATAAAACAGATAAACAAATGCGCATTTGCTCAATGCAATAATCTTGAACAGGTACTTTTTTCGGGAAATCTTGAGTCTATCGGCGAAAATGCGTTTTTCAAGTGTATAAGGCTTAAAGAAGTAAACTTTCCTAACTCAATTAAAAATATTGGCAAAGGTGCTTTCGGAAAATGCAATTCCATAAAAAAAGTAATTCTGCCTGCACAGATTAAAAAAATCAATGAATTTGCGTTTTTTTCATGTAAAAATCTCAACAGGGTTATTATATCAAATTCTGTTGAAATTATTGGAAACGGTGCTTTTTCGGAGTGTTCCAGCCTTAGAAAAATTATCTTTCCTGAATCGCTAACTACAATCGGAGAGAGTGCGTTTTCCTGGTGCATTTCGATAGAAGATTTAGTAATTCCGTCATCTGTCAAGCTTATCGGAAACTGGGCTTTTTATGGTTGCAGTAGATTGAAGACTTTGAAAATAAGCGTAAAAATAAAAGAAGTCCGTGACGATGCTTTCAGCGGTTGTGAGAATGTAGCTGATATTCGTATTTCAGAGTTGGAAGGTGCGAATTTCAATGCCGGATATGTCAAAAAAGGACATAGGCTTGTACTTCGTATTCTGAAACAGGTTAGCCGTAAAAAAGCTGAATTATACGCAAAAGAGCATAAACTGAATATGATGTTTATGTGAAAAAAATTCTCTTTAGATTTATTTTTCTAAAGAGAATTTTTTATCAGTTAGGCTGTCCCTGACGGTTGCGAAGATTATTTTCTTTAAGCTGTCTGCCCTCTGCAATAAGTTCAAGCATTGCCTCATTATCAGATTTTTCAAGTGCTTCTTTGTAGCAGATAAGATTTTCAATAAGCGTATCAAGTTCATACAGAAGATTTTCACGGTTCTGCATAAATAAATCCGTCCACATACGCTCATTCATGGTTGCAATTCGTGTCATATCCTGAAAACTTCCGCCACTGAATCCACATTCCAAATCAAGTTCGGGACTTTTTACATATGCACTTGATACAATATGCGCAAGCTGTGAAGTATAAGCTATCATTTTATCGTGGTTTTCGGGAGATGTTACAACAATTTTTCCTGCTCCTATTTCTTTTGCAAAATTTTTCAGAAGTTCAACATCATCTTCTGTACTGTTCTCAAAAGGTGCAACAATAAAATTTGCTTTCTGAAATAAATCTGCACTGCTGTTATGATAACCGCCGAACTCTTTTCCAGCCATAGGGTGAATACCAATATATCGCATATTTTCTGAATCTGCCAAATCTTTTACTCTTGCTGAAAATTCGCCTTTTATTCCGCATACATCAGTTATAAGAGTATTTTTGTCAAATTTTTTTATATTCTCATTCAGAAATTTTTCTGTAGCATCAGGAAAAAGCGACATGATAATCAGGTCAAATCCGCTGAAAGAGCCATCATGTTCTCTGTCAATTGCAACGTCACGCAGAGCAGAATACTCTATATCATGATTAATATCACAGCCGACAACATAGTGAGCTGTGTATTTTTTCAAAGCTTTACAGATAGAACCGCCGATAAGTCCAAGTCCGACAACAAGTATTTTCATATTATCAATCCTTTCTTTATTAATAGTATATCACTGTGACGTCCTCCCACGCCTACGCTCGTTACACTCGCTAAGAGGCGGGGGCTTCCTCTTGCAAAAGCAAGCAGTCGGTTCTCGTTCGAGCCATCTATTGATGACAGCATAAGCGAGCTAACCCCGTATGCCCTACGGTTCTTTCTGAGTTGTCTGCAAAACTGACTTTGCACATGTTACATCCTGACTGGTTACAGGAAAAAGAGGACACCCAGCAATCCCTTATCATAGGCGGAATGATTACCCCTAATCCGTTCTCCTTTCATAATCTCCATACCAACGACTTGGTTTTCGCTCTTTGTGGCACGGGCAAAACAAACATACAGCATCCTACTGTACTCTTATATCAGCTTTATTTTATCATATATTTTCTTATTTGTCAAGTTTTTTGACGCAATTCATCCCCCACCTATAGAGGTGGGGGATTTCTTGCTGGTATTGGTTAAACGGGAAAAGTCAACAGTTTTTCGGGCAGTTTTATTTCTGTTTCATTCAGATAATGCAGTCCTGAATCATCAGGAAAACTGAACTTCAAAGAGTATGCACAAAGAGCCTGACGGAATACACCATATCGCTTATTTACTGATATATCGCCGTATTTGCCGTCACCAAGAACATGACAGCCGATATGTGCAAGATGCGCCCTTATCTGATGTGTGCGACCCGTATAAAGAGTAATTTCAAGAATATACATTTTTTTTGTTTCGCCGATAATCTCATATCCCGTGCGTATCTGCTTATAGCCGTCTTTTTCCTCGTCGGATATACGGACAATATTTCTGCCCTCATCTCTGAAATGCCATGCTGTAAGAATATCGCTGTTTTTCGGTGGTTTTGCCGTTACGATACAGCGGTATTTCTTGTTGACTTGTCCTTCTCTTATGGCTGAATTAATCTCACGCAGGGCAAGTGCATTTTTTGCAGATGTTACAAGTCCTGATGTATTGCGGTCAAGACGACTGCACAACGCAGGTGCAAACGAACTTTCATTTTGTGGCATATATTCGCCTTTTTCATAAAGATAACGCTTTATTCTGTTAATCAGGGTATCAGCTGAACCAGTACCGTTGCTATGTGAATCCACACCAACAGGCTTGTATACAACAAGGATATTTTCGTCTTCAAAGATTATTTCAAGTTCGTCTGATGCACTAAGAAAGCTCATATCGTGCTGTTTTTCACCTGAAACGCTGTCTTTTGCGTAAATTCGCACAATATCGCCCTCATTCAGCCTTGTATCACCGTTACAGCGTTTGCCGTTGATTTTTATATCCTTTTTTCTTATCAGACGATATATCATACTTTTTGGCATTTCAGGCATAGTTTTTGTTATGAATCTGTCTATCCGCTGACCGCTGTCATTCTGATTGATAATAAATTCTTTCATTGTAGATACCTCATAAAAAAATGTTG
>CAMWKY010000269.1 GCA_947174965.1 uncultured Ruminococcus sp.
GTTAATATCATCAAAAAAAGAAAAGAAAACGCCGAAGTTTTAAGTATATTTTTATAAACGATTGACTGTAATACAATGAAAATAATAACTGTAACAAAAACAGTCACCGGAGAATACAGATTTATACTGTTCATTAAGAGTATTATTGCTGTTAATATGACAGGAACTGTAATTTTAAATTTTTTATTATTCGGTTCAGGTAAAAATGTACCGCAGAATACCGTACACAAGAAACTTTCGCAGAATGTTGCGATAAATTCAATAAGCCAGTTTATCATATTTTATCTCCCCATAACTTCATAATCTGCTGTTTGACTTCTTTTATTTTCCGTCTGCTTACTAAAAGCATTTCGGAATTTTGCAGAACAAGTATATCTTTTTTCAGGACTTTGATAAAATCAATATTTACACCGCAACATCGGTGAATCATTATAAATCTGTCACTTGCGAGCATTTCAGATATTTCAGTAATATTCCTATAGACAGAAAGTATCTTCCCGTTACTTAAATGGACATCTGTTTTACGTTTATCTGCTTCAAAGTAGATTATTTCTGATAATGCGACTTGAATATTACCATCATCAGTATGCAGGGAGATATATTTATCTTGTTGCATCTGAATAATTTTCACTGCTGCCTGTATTGCAAGCGGCATTTCTATATCCATTTTGATTTTACGGATATACCTGAATGGCTGAAATTCGATTGCCTTGAATACAAATTCATCATGATTTGTAAGAAATATAATAATCAGATTCATATTTTTGGCACGCAGTTCCTCTGCAAGTTCGAGTCCAGAAATTTCTGGCATATCAATATCAAGAATCAGTATATCAATCGATTCTTTATGCTCAAACAGTCTGCTTTTTATATCCTCCGCACTGTCATAATACACAATATCAGCCGATATATGAATATCTTTCAGCAATTTCTTGATTATGTCCCTTGCAAGCAGTGCATCAGATTCACAGTCATCGCATATTGCAATATCCATTTTGCTCACCTCGATATAATTATATCATACTACAAATGAAATATCAAGCATTTTATTATAAAAATTTTATACAAAGTCAACTGTCAGTAAATTTCTTATGTTAAGGTGTTACAAACGGCACACCTTTGAGCAACTCCGTAACAGAACTGCATACTATGATGAGATACCTTGAATATGACTTCTTGAAATCCAAAAAATTACAGCACTTTGATAATTGGGTATCTGTTGTCACCCACCCAAAAGGACAACAATTTTACGATTGATGAATTTCCACACTATTCTGCGGAAGTAAAAGGTTTCTGCTGTCTGCGAGGGGCTTGCTGATGAACTTGTAATAGATGTCGATCTTGCGAGGTGCGCCGTATTCTTCGGAACGGGCATAGACCACGATAAACTCAATCAATTCCAGACACAGCTCACGGGTAAGGCACTCCACATCGCTCCACTTCTTTAAACGCTGAATGAACTTCTCCACATCTTCGCTGTCCTGTTCTGCCTGCAATCTCGACTTCTTCCACTGCTCTGCCTGTGCGGTAAGTTCCTTCTGCTCGGCAGTATACTTTTCAAGCATCTTTGCACTCAGATCTTCGGGCAGCTTGCCGAGCATTCTTTCCTCATAGGTCTTGCTGATAATCGTATTAAGCTCCGCAAGACGATTCTCAGCCTGTTTCAGAAGTCGGCTCTTATCCTCCGTCTGCTGTTTACGCTCATTGGCTTTGATAGCCATGTAACGCTGTCTCTCGCCGTCCTCGTCCTCAATGACACGCTTTGCCCTTGCACGAATATCCTCCAGCACAAGCCCCTCAATGATACGCTGTAAAATCGAATGCGAGGAGCATACCTCCTTGCCATGGTTGGCATAAGTGTTGCAGATATAGGTGACGAGCTTGTATTTGCCACGCTTTTTTGTTTCATGGAACGTGGTGTTATTTTTCAGCTTTGCCCCACAGTCAGCACAGTACATCAGACCGCCGAGCGGAAGTATCACTCCGCTTTTTGTGACCTTGCCGTGACTGCACGACTTGTTGACTTCCTGCACTTTATCCCATAATTCCTTGTCCACGATAGGCTCAAAGGCATCTTCAATGACTATCCATTCATCGGAATCCTTGATATATTTCTTGTGATTTTTATATGAAACGGTGGTATATTTCTGGCTGACAACTGAACCCTTGTAAATAGGATTTTCGAGAATATCACGCACCATTGCGGCATTCCACAAGTGATTGGAAATGTAGGGATTCGGCTTGCCCAAACGCTTGTATGTGTAATCGGACGGCGTGATAACTCCCTGAGCATTCAGAGCCTTAGCGATCTGCGGAGAGCTTGCACCCTCGGAACGCATTTTATACATCATACGGACGTAGGGGGCATCTGTTTCATCTACAACGGGCAAACGATCTTCCGTGTCTCCCACGAGATAGCCGAACGGCGCAACAGGAGCGTGACATTTACCCTGCTTTGCATTCGACACCATGACTGCACGGATCTTCTTTGAGGTGTTGGCGGCGTGCCATTCATTGAAAAGAGTGAGAGTCCAAAAAGGACAAAGTATTTTTTGTACTGCCCCTTCCATCAGGCAAGGGCATTTTTCTTGTTTTTCAACGGTTTGTCAATCAGTTTGTAATAGATGTGAATATCACGAACAGCCTTTCTACCTTGATAAGCATCGACCGTAAAATACTCAATCAAATCAAGGCACATCTCTCGTGTCAGCTCCTCTGCTCCGGCATAAGATTTCAAACGGCGGATATATTCATCTACATCTGCTTCGTCCTGCTTGTCTGCATCGGCTCTCTGAATCAGCATATCAAGCTCTGTCTGCAAGGTATCTTTTTCCTGCTGATACTTTGTGAGCAAATCAGCACAGGTCTTATCGGGTATATTGCCGAGAACACGATCTTCATAAATTTTCTGAATCAGTTTATCGAGGTCAGTAATACGCTTCACGATGTCTTTCTGTCTTTTCATGTCAGCATTGTTACGGGTAACTGCTTCTCCACGCTTATGGGCAAGATACTTTTCACGAGCCTTATCATCATTCATCACAAAATCAATCTGTCTGCGAATATCCTGCAAAATAATGCTCTCCAGATCGGTGTAATTAATGTGATGTGACGTGCAATGCTCCTTACCGAAACGAGCGTGAAAGCCACAAACATAACCATAGGGAGCTTTCGCACCAGAGGAATAGTGCTGCTTCATTTTCGTACCGCAATCGTCACAGTAACCCAATCCAGACAGCGGCATAGTAACACCTTTCTTTGTCTGCTTGCCGGTGCTGACAGATGCTTCAATCTCACGTACTTTATCCCAAAGCTCCTGAGAAACAATAGCTTCATGATTGTTTTCCACAACCGCCCACTCATCAGCACTTTTCTGTATAGTCTTATGATTCTTATAGCTCACGGTTGTCGTGCGGAGTTGAGCGAGGTGTCCGAGATAAATTTGATTGCTCAGAATACGCTTGACAGCAGTCGGACTCCATAGGTGATATGATATAATAGAGTCATGGGAAAAGACCAAATGAGCCTCATATAACGTGAGTTCGACAGAAAAAATCAGTCAAGTAGGCATAAAAAGCCCTTTGGCA
>CAMWKY010000270.1 GCA_947174965.1 uncultured Ruminococcus sp.
GTGCAAACCTTGATTCAATCTACATAAGCGGAGAGGGCGGAAGTCTTAATGTTATCCGCAGACTTGCAAAAGAAAAGGGGATTCCTGTTAAAGATGTTCAGGATATGAAACTTTCAAAACTTTCAGGCGGAAAATCACATCAGGGTGTTGTTGCAGTCGGTGCTTGCGGAGAATATGTGAGCATTGAAGATATTCTGGAGGTATCGGCAAAAAAGGGGACAAAGCCTTTTATCATCATCTGCGATGAAATTGAAGACCCGCATAATCTTGGTGCGATTATCCGTACTGCTGAAACTTCGGGAGCAGACGGTGTTATAATTCCAAAGAGAAGAAGTGCCGGACTTAATTCGACTGTATTCAAAACATCAGCAGGTGCAGCAAGTTATGTTCCTGTTGCAAGAGTTTCAAACCTTGCATCAGCTATTGACAAGCTTAAAGAAAACGGCGTATGGATTTATGGTACAGATGCTTCGGGTAGTGATTACACTGATGTTGATTTTACAGGAAGTTGTGCCATTGTAATCGGCTCGGAGGGATTCGGCATAAGCAAGCTTATTCAGAAAAAGTGCGATTTTATGGTGAAACTCCCTATGCTTGGCAAGATAAATTCACTTAATGCATCAGTTGCAGGAGGAATTTTCATGTATGAAATTCTCCGACAGCGTAATCTTGCCGACCGTTAAGGAGGGATAATATTATGCCCGATAAAAAACCGTCTTTAGAGGATATTTTGAAAGAATATTCTTCAGATTCAAAAAATAAATCGCCTATTCGTGTAAACAGAACTGATGCGCAGAAAATTATAAATTCCACAATGCCAAATCCGTTGAGACAGGAAGTTGACACCACACCAAAACCAACGGTTTCTCATGAAAGAAATGAACTTTTTGATATGGAAAGAGTGCCGATTGACATTCAACATGATACAGGCGAACTTTCAAAGAAAAAAATTGTTTCAGCAAGTTCAAAGGGTCTGCATGAAACAGATATGAACAGTATGATAAATAATTTCCCTGAAAGGTCAGGCAATTCAACGAAAATCCGCAGAATGTCGGATTCAACAAGAGCAAGGGAAGCTGAACGCAACAGCAAAAAGAAAAATACTAAAAAAAGCAGGCAGACTTACTCTAAAGAAACACCCGATGGTGAATATATGTACACCCCTCCGCAGTTCAAAAAGAAAAAGCGCACAAGAAATGAGATTCTTAGCGATGCAGAGGGCAAAAATAAAAAGTTTACCACTGATATTGTGCCGTCGCCTGAATTTGCAAAACAGCAGAAGCTTAATACACCGCCTGTTCAGAAGTCAGGCAGGACAAACGGAAGGAAATCAAATAAGAATGATATTGATATAGATGCAGGGCAGAATCCGAAAATCAACGAAAAAGCCATGCTGAATATGGAGCGCACAAAGCGTATTGTTGACTTCAATTATTATGGTGATGTTCAGGACGTTGGACGTGATATTTATGAACTGAAAGAAATTATCTCAACAAGAGCAATTATTCTGTCGCTTACAGCTTTTCTTAGTTTGTATATTACAATTTGTAGTCGTTTCAATTTTCCGATTTCGGATTTTTTAAGTATAAAGCAGATTTATCCATATCTTACAGCACATCTTCTTCTTGGACTTCTTTCAATTTTTTATTCCGCACCTGTTATATCAAAAGGGATAAATAATCTTTTAAAGCTTAAAGCTGACAGTGATTCAATGACAGCAGTAACCGCTATAGTGTGTCTTTTTTCTGTAATTGTGGCATTTTTTCAGCCTGATATGGCAAGCGGTGAAACGATACATATATATATGCCTGTCGGTATATTTTCACTTCTGTTTAATTCAATAGGTAAGCTGTACATACTGAAACGAGCGAAACGTAATTTCAACTTCGTATCAAAAAATTTTGAGCGTCACGCTGTTGTATATGTGCGAGACGAGGAAAGAGCAGAACGTCTTACACGTGGAACACTGGGAGACTTTCCGATACTTGCATCAATGAGAAAGACGGATTTTCTTACAGATTTTCTGCGATACAGCTATTCATCTGATGTAACTGATAAATTCTGTAAAAAAGCAGTGCCGTTATGCCTGATAATTTCAGTAATCATATCAATTTTTATGACTTTCATAAGAATGGGTACACTTTTATCATTGGAAGCATTTGTTTTTGGATTCTCGATTTTCAGTATGTTTATATGTGCAACCTGTTGTATGGGAATACCGTTTGTGGCAAATATTCCACTTGAAAAAATATCAAAGCAGACTTTGAGGGGAAAAGGAATAATTCTTAGTTATCAAAGTGTAGACGATTTATATGATGCAAACTCTGTTTTACTGGAGGCGCAGACACTTTTTCCTGAAGGAACTGTAAAATTAAGCGGAGTTAAAGTATTTTCAAATACAAAACTGCCTGAAGCTATGCTTGATGCAGCAAGTCTTACATATAATTCGGGCAGTGTTATGCAGAAACTTTTTGACGAAATAACAATAGGTCGTGAAAATCTGCTTTATCCTGTTGAGAATTTTTCCTATGAGGAAGATATGGGTCTTTGCGGTTGGATTAGAAACAGACGTGTTCTTCTTGGCACACGTGAATTTATGGAGTCACATAATATAGAGGGTATTCCGGTAAAATCTCAAAAAACAGATGATGGAACATATCCCATATATCTTTCAGTTTCAGGCAATCTTTCTGCAATATTTTCGGTTGAACTGAAAAAAGACCGCTATATGAGAAAATGGGCTGATAAACTTGTTAAAAGAAAAATCTGCATTATTGTAAAAAGTATCGACCCATTTATTACAAGAGAGAAAATTTCCGAAGTTCTTGGCATTTCGCAGGACTTAATAAAAATTCTGCCGAAGCGACTGCATGATGATTTTAATGAGGAAACTAAAAAAACTGTTCGCATGAGTGCATCTATGGCTTGTACAGGCAGATTTACTTCTATGGTTCAGCTTATTCTCGGAATAAAAGTCATTCATACATCTGCAATAATAGGATTGATTGTACAGACGGCATCAATTCTTTTAGGACTTGGACTTTCTTTGATGCTTATACTTTCAAAAGCATTTGAGTTTGATTATATTTATATGTCGGCTACGGCTATGATTATATATAATCTTATATGTACAGCCGTTACCTGCATGGCAGTTAATATAAAGGAGATTAAATAAGTAAATAAGCCTGCTGTCTGCTGAAAATCAGGGAGCAGGCTTTTCTGAAAGGAGAAAAATATGTCAGACAGAAATAAATCAAATAACAGCGACAATCAGGACACAGCTACAACATATATTCCACCAGAGATAAGACAGCAATACAGACAAACGAACAGACCTCCTAAACAAAATCAATCATCTGCTAACACACAAAGACCTGCTCAACCTCGTCCGATTCAAACACAACAGCCATATCAAAGTCAGCCGTATCAGAATCAGCCGTATCAGAATCAACCGTATCAGAATCAGCCATATCAGACTCATCCATCTCATAATCACCAGTATCAGAATCAGACATATCAAACTCAGCAGTATAAAACTCAGCAAAAAAAGAAGAATAATAA
>CAMWKY010000271.1 GCA_947174965.1 uncultured Ruminococcus sp.
ATCTACACTATCCTCTTAGTCGGAAGCGTCAGATGTGTATTAGATACAGGTGCATGACAAGGATAATATTATGTCGTTGGTTAAAACAATACTTAGCTATCTGCCTGTATCAAAGATTATCGGTTGCAGTACTTCCGGAATTATTCTTAATGGTGAAATAGTTGCTGATTGTTGTCTGGTATCAATAACGGAGTTCAGCTTTGCCAGTATAAGAACAGGTATTATCGGGCTTTCTGATGCTGTCGGAAATGATGTGCGTGGCGACGTTATTGCAGACAGAACAGTTGCATCAATGATAACAGAAAATTCAAAATATATGTTCACATTCTTTGCACGTCCTTTTGTAAAGGTTGAAAGATTTGTTGAGCGTGTAAATGAACTTGCATCAAGGGTACAGCTTATAGGCGGAATTGCAAATACACCTGAAAATATTGTCATGAGCTTGGAAAATGATTCTTTTGTTTTTGATAATAACGGTGTTTCTGATGATTCTGTTGCAGTTGCTGTTATAGACTCAAACAATATAAATATATACAGCAATCTTATTTATGTCACTGAACCTGTCGGCAGAAGTCACACAATTACAGATGCAGACGGTATTATTATAAGGACTATTGATGGCGAAAATGCTGTTGAATGGTATGAAAAGCAGTTAGGTATAAGCTTTTCTGATGACGGAAATCTTGATATGACAGTTCTTTTCCCTCTGGTAAAGAGTGACAGCGGTAATCTTCCTCTGGCATTGTCATATTCTCCGCAGAATGAAAATATGAAGGTTTTTGCTGATGAGCCTGAACCCGTGATGTATCTGCTTATTGAAGTCAGGGAGGGCGACAAGATAAAAATATCATATTCAAGTTTGCAGAAAAATATTGAAGTGTGTGAAAGAGTATGCAATAATATAAATGACCATTATGCAGAAGTTCTTTTCGGCTACAGCTGTGTATCAAGACAGCTCCTTTTCAAAGACTGCGCAAAATCAGAGCTTATGCCTTTCAAAAATACAAATCTCAGCGGTTGTCTTGTTGCCGGAGAAATCGGCAGTATGAACAGCAGAAATCACTATTGCAATTATTCGTTTGCTATCTCTGCATTATCAGAAAGCAGGCGAAGAATACATATTGATACAACTGTACTCAGTGAAAATCCGGCTGATTTTGTAAACAAGCGTGAGCATATAATTGACTATCTTATCAAATACAGCAAAAAAGAGAATAATGAAACACTTTCACTTCGTCAGCAGGAAATTGAACACTCTCTTTTCAAAGATGACGAAACGGGCATTGACAATATAACAAAATATTCCTATGATTTGAGTATCGGAAAATTTGATAAGATATGTATGATTACTTGCAGAAATGAGGGATTGCTTAATGCATTCCTCAGCAAATCAAAATTTCAGTTGTGCTTTATTCAGTTCTATAAGGCTATAACTGAATTTATCCATGATAAGCGTTTCAACTGCTATATCTATAAGAAAAATTCGCTTATCATAACCGCTGCGCCTAATCTCTGTGACGGCGAATTTATAGACAAGATGCGTTCTTTGCAGGAATATTTGTCAGAGTTCAGATTCGGCTCGTATATTCCCGTAACTGAATTTTCAATCGTAATGAATGAGGAAGATATGGTTAACAAGGCGGAGCTTACTCTCGTCAATATGAGAATAAAGAACATATTTTTCCTTAATTATACATCAGATTTAGGATTGGAGCAGATTCATGCAAAGAAAATGGAAATGCTCATGATTCTCAATGACGCTGTTGCAAATGATAGAGTTATACCGTTCTTTCAGGGCATAAGAGACAACATAAACGGCAGAATAAGTATGTATGAATCGCTTATGCGTATAAAAGATGCAGAGGGTAATATATATACACCGTATCGCTTTATGGATATTGCCAAAGAATACGGCTTTTACCACGATATTTCGTACCTTATGATATGCAAGGTCATGAAAAAATTCCGTGACAGAGATGACATTGTAACAATAAATCTGAATATAAGTGACATCTATAATTATAAAATCGTCCATTTTATTCTTAAATTTCTGCAAAATGCTCCGCACCCTGAAAACTATGTATTTGAGTTGACGGAAACAGAGGAAATTGAAGATTATCAGATTATTGCGGAATTTGTTGAGAAGATTCACCAGTCGGGCGGAAAAATTGCTATAGACGATTTCGGAAGCGGATTTTCAAATATCGTGAACATATTCAAAGTCAAGTCCGATTATATAAAAATTGACGGAGAAATCGTAAAGAACATAAAGACAGATGTTTTTGCACGTGAATTTCTTGAAATGATAGCATCATGGGCAGAAAAGCATCACAAGGAAATTATTGCGGAATTTATTGAAACAAGTGACATTCAGACAGTTATTGAAGCGAACAGTATCAGATATTCTCAAGGATATTTATTCAGTAAGCCGTCTGATGCCATTAAACTTGATGATGATAATTCCGACAAAAAATAAATAAACAACAAATGCTGTATCATTTTTACATGATACAGCAATATTTTTTACACGTTGAATCTGAATACAACAATATCTCCGTCATTCATGACATATTCCTTGCCCTCTAAGCGCACAAGTCCTTTTTCCTTTGCACTTGCCATTGTACCGCACTCCATAAGGTCGTTGAATGATACAACTTCCGCACGGATAAAGCCTTTTTCAAAGTCCGTGTGGATTTTTCCTGCTGCCTGCGGTGCTTTTGTACCCTTTGTTATCGTCCATGCACGGACTTCCTGTTTACCTGCTGTAAGGAATGAAATAAGTCCGAGAAGTGCATAGCCCTCCTTGATGATTCTGTTAAGCCCCGATACTTCAAGACCTAAATCAGCAAGGAACATTTTTTTGTCTTCATCGTCCATTTCAGCAATTTCCGCTTCAGTCTGTGCGCATATCGGGAGTACGGCTGAATGTTCCTCCTCTGCAAGCTGACGTACTTTGCAGTAGTTTTCGTTGTTTTCGATATTGCCCGAAAAATCAGTCTCACTTAAATTAGCTGCATAAATTACAGGCTTTGCAGAGAGCAGGGGAGTGGACTTGATAAGTTCACGCTCATCATCTGTAAAATCAAATGCTCTTGCAGATTTGCCCTCCTCAAGATGTGCCTTGAGACGTTCAAGAAAATCAACTTCTGCAAGAAATTTCTTGTCGCCCTTTGATGCTTTCTTTGCACGGTCGATACGTCTGTCAACCATTTCAATATCGGAGAAAATAAGTTCAAGATTTATTGTTTCAATGTCACGGAGAGGATTTATATTTCCGTCAACGTGGATAATATTGTCATCTTCAAAACAGCGTACAACATGGACGATTGCATCTACTTCACGAATATCGGCAAGGAATTTGTTTCCCAGTCCCTCACCTTTTGATGCACCTTTTACAAGTCCTGCAATGTCAACAAACTCAATTGTTGCAGGAGTGAACTTGTCAGGCTCGTACATTTCAGCAAGCTTATCGAGTCTTTCATCTGGCACACAAACCATACCGACATTTGGCTCAATTGTGCAGAAAGGGGAGTTGGCG
>CAMWKY010000272.1 GCA_947174965.1 uncultured Ruminococcus sp.
GTGACCGCACAGGATTTTCACCTGTTTCCCCTTATATTACTATTTTAACATATTTTTGTTTTAATGTCAATACATCACTTGCTATTTTTTTTGATATGTGATATAATAATATCAATCTATTTTATAAAGGAGATTTTTTATGAAACTTCTTGCTATTGGCGGAAACAGTATTCTTAACCGTGCATTTTATGGGATAAAAATGCTTTCAAACAAAAACGGCGTTTTTACAAATGCGGTTTTTGGTTTTATGAATATATATCTCAAAAATTTCAATGAAATCAAGCCCGACAGTGTTGCAGTTGCTTTTGACATGAGTTCACCTACTTTTCGTCACAAAGCTGTAACAACATATAAGGCGAACAGAAAAGGTATGCCCCCCGAACTTGCTCAACAGCTTCCATTAATAAAAGAACTTCTGAATCTTATGGGAATAAAGATTGTTGAGTGTGAGGAATATGAGGCAGATGATATTCTCGGCACACTTTCAAAATCATGTACCGACAGCGGAAATAAGTGCTTTATTCTTACCGGCGACCGTGACAGCTTACAGCTCGTGGACGATAATGTTACAGTAATTCTTACAACGAATAAGGGCGATATTTATTATACTCCGCAGAAATTCAATGAAGATTACGGCTTTGAGCCGATTAAATTAATTGACTTAAAGGCACTTATGGGCGACAGTTCCGACAATATTTCAGGTGTTGCAGGAATAGGCGAAAAAACCGCATCTGCACTTATAAAAGAATATGGAACTATAGAAAATCTGTATGCAGGTTATGCCGATTCAGGACTTACAAAAGGTGTGAAGACAAAGCTTGCAAATGGTGAAGATTCTGCAAAAGAGAGTAAATGGCTTGCAACTATTGTCCGCAACGTTCCGATTGATATGGACTTGAACAGCTATAAGCTTGGTTCTTGTGATAATGCAGGTATAAGCCGACTGCTTACTGAACTTGAAATGTATAAACTGCTTGAAAAACTCAATATATCAGTTCATGAAGCTGAAAAGGAAGTTCAGCAGGAAAATTTTGAACCTGTTGAAGTTACTGAAAAAGAGCTTGCAGAGGATATAATTAAAAATTTCAGCAAAGTCAGCTATATTTTTGACGGCACTAATCTTTCAGTAAGGGACGGAAATTTTGTTTACAATACATCTTCATTGGAACTTATATGCACTTTTTTCAGTTCTGAATGTGACAAAATCACTAACGATGCAAAACCGCACTATCGTTTTGCTATGGCTCATGGCGGAAATATAGTCAATCTGAAAAGTGATGTTGCAATATGCGGTTATCTGCTCAATAATTCCGCTTCGGATTACTCAACAGAGCATCTTTGTGCAGAATACGGCGTGCATTACTATGCTGAAAATGCTCCGTATGCCGATTTGATTTCACTTGAAAATCTTGCTGACAAGTTAAGGCGTGAAATTGAAAAAGAGGGCATGACATCTTTACTTGATAATATTGAGATGCCGTTGATTGAAGTACTTGCATCAATGGAGCATACTGGAATTGCAATAAATCAGCAGGGTGTCAAGGATTTTGGTGTACATCTTTCTGAAATGATTGAGGAAGTTCAGCAGATGATTTATGATGATGTCGGACATACTTTCAATATCTTATCCCCGAAACAGCTTGGCAATGTTCTTTTTGAGGAACTGAAACTTCCTGCAACTAAAAAAACAAAAAGCGGTTATTCCACAAATGCCGAAGTTCTGGAGGAGTTACGCAATTATTCGCCTGTTGTCGAAAATGTACTGAAATACAGACACTATACAAAGTTAAATTCAACTTATGTTGTGGGATTGCTTGACAAAATTTCAGATGACGGCAGAATCCACACTTGCTTTAAACAGACTGAAACACGTACCGGCAGAATTTCATCAACTGAACCGAATATGCAGAATATTCCGATACGTACGGAATTAGGCTCACAGATGAGAAAATTTTTCGTTGCCGAAAAAGGAAAAGTGCTTGTTGATGCCGATTACAGTCAGATTGAACTGCGTGTAATGGCTCATTTATGCGGTGACAAAAATATGATTGATGCTTTTAATTCGGGAGAAGATATTCATACGTCAACAGCGGCAAAAGTTTTTGATATGCCTGAAATTATGGTTACTTCTGAAATGCGAAGTGCGGCAAAAGCTGTAAATTTCGGCATAATTTACGGTATAGGTGCATTTTCGCTTTCAAAGGATATAAATGTAACTGTATCAGAGGCAAAAAAATATATTTCAGACTATCTTGCAAATTATCCTAAAGTAAAAAAGTTTATGGACACTACTGTTGACAGTGCAATGAAAACAGGTATAGTTTCCACAATGTTCAGAAGAAAAAGGCGTATACCTGAAATTATGTCGTCAAATAAGATTTTGCAGGCATCAGGCAAAAGAATTGCCATGAATACTCCCGTACAAGGTACAGCGGCAGACCTTATAAAAATGGCTATGATTAATGTGTACCGCCGTCTGAAATCGGAAAATCTCAATGCAAACCTTATTTTGCAGGTACATGACGAACTTATTATAGAATCTGATGTTGCCTGCGCAGAAAGATGTGCAGAAATTCTCAAAGAAGAAATGATGAATGTATATGAAATGAAAGTTCCGCTGTCTGTTGATGTAAACAAAGGGGAGAGCTGGTATGATGCAAAAGGTTGATTTGCATAAGGTTGCATCTGATGCAGATTCCGCTGTATTTTCCGCACTTTCTGCACTTGATAAGAAGTGCATTGGTGCGGAGGGCTGGTCGGCTGAATCATTTCAATCAGAGGTTGAAAAAGATAATGGCACTGTGATATGCTGTTATGATGATATGCGTATAATTGGGCTTATCTGCGGATATTTTGCAGGAGATGAGGCGGATATAACAAGCGTTGCTGTTGATGAAAGTTACCGCCGTCATGGTATTGCTGTACAGCTTATGCAGGAATTTGAAAATCATCTGCCTGAATATATCAGTGAGATTTTTCTTGAAGTGAGGGAATCAAATGTTCCTGCAATATCGCTGTATAATAAATGTGGATTTGAAAAGTTGTCAGTAAGAAAGAATTTCTATGAAAATCCGACAGAAAATGCAGTTGTCATGGTGAAAAAATTAACGGAGAATTATAAAAATTATTCGGATATTTCATTTCCTGATAAAACAATTTTAGAAGTCAGTTTTTTAAGTGTTTCGGATTTTTACAGTATTTATTTTAATAATAATAATTATACAATTGTTGGCGGAGATAAGGGGATAGATAATCTTATTGGAAT
This sequence comes from uncultured Ruminococcus sp., assembly GCA_947174965.1. Lineage (GTDB taxonomy): Bacteria > Bacillota > Clostridia > Oscillospirales > Ruminococcaceae > Ruminococcus. Next base: position 3,266 of record CAMWKY010000272.1, read on the forward strand.
TGCTGAAGATGAAAAAGTGTATTATATTTCAGTTGATGACAATTATATTTGCTATATTGCAGTAAATATAGAAACTTTTATAAAAGAAATCCTGTTATTTGACAATTATATGAATACAGAAGCGGATAAACTGCCTAAAAATCCTGATGATGCAGAACTTTCTGAATTTACCAATAATTTCAAATCAAAAATCATTGAATTAGATGCAGATGCTTTTCATAGTAGCGGTACATTCTGGGCTGAAATCTGTGAGGAAATGGAATACGGAATAAT
>CAMWKY010000273.1 GCA_947174965.1 uncultured Ruminococcus sp.
AAACAAGAATATAATAAGCATCGGAGGTGCTTAATTGATGAAAATTATGTTTATTGGTGCAACCCATGAAGTTACGGGAAGTTGCAGTTATATTGAAGCGTGCGGAAAAAAATTTCTTGTTGATTTTGGTATGCAGCAGGGTGAAGAATCTTTTGAAAAAGTTCAGATACCTGTTGCGCCGTCCGAAATAGATTTTGTTCTGCTCACTCATGCACATATTGACCATTCTGGACTTATTCCACTGCTTTTTGCAGGAGGATTCAAGGGTGAAATTCACTCTACTGTTGCAACAGCTAATCTTTGTAGTGTAATGCTTCGTGACAGCGCACACATTCAGGAATTTGAGGCAGAATGGAAAAGCCGTAAAGCTAAAAGACGTGGTGAAGATGATTATGAACCGCTTTATACTATGGACGATGCTATCGGTGCAATTGAACTTTTTGTACCACATGAATATGATTCACCTGCTGAAATTTCAGAGGGAATAACAGTTTCATTCCGTGATGCAGGTCATTTGTTAGGCTCATCAAGTATAATAGTCACTTTGACTGAAAACGGCGAAACACGTACCATTGCATTTTCAGGTGACATAGGAAATATCAATCAGCCACTTATCCGTGACCCGCAGTTTATTGATTCTGCCGATTATGTAGTTATGGAGTCAACATATGGAAACCGTATCCACAACAGACCGCATGACTATGTAACGGCTCTTGCTGATATATTGCAGAAAACTTTTGACCGTGGAGGAAATGTTATAATCCCGTCATTTGCAGTTGGCAGAACGCAGGAAATGCTGTACTTTATCCGACAGATTAAAGCAGATAATCTTATAATAGGGCATGACGGATTCCACGTTTATGTTGACAGTCCCCTTGCAATTGAAGCAACTGATATATTTATTAACAACCGTGAAAGCTGTTACGACGAGGAAGCACTTTCTTTTGTGCGACAAGGCATCAACCCGATTTCTTTTGATGGACTTATAAGAACTGTTACCAGTGACGATTCAAGGGCGATTAATGACGATACAAAGCCAAAAGTTATAATTTCTGCAAGCGGTATGTGCGAAGCAGGACGTATAAAACATCATTTAAAGCACAATTTATGGATTCCGCAAAATACCGTGCTTTTCGTCGGCTATCAGGCAAGAAATACACTCGGCAGAAGTCTTGCTGAAGGAGCAAAAAAAGTAAAGCTGTTCGGGGAGACTATTCATGTATCAGCTGAAATAAGACAGTTACCCGGTGTAAGCGGTCACGCCGATATGAATGGACTGAAAAACTGGGCAAAAGCTATATTAGGAGTAAAGAAATATTTTATAGTTCACGGCGACAAAGATTCTGCTGATGACTTTGCACAACGTTTGCAAGATGAATTTGATTTTGATTCATATGCACCATACAGCGGTGCGGAATTTGACTTGATTTCAGGAGAAATAACTGTTGATGCAAAACCTGTTCAGATTGAGAAAAAACCGCAGAATACAGGCAATATCTGCTATAATGACCTTGTATTTGCCGTTGACCGTCTTTCACGTCTCATCTGTCAGTCAGGTGGCATGGCAAATGCCGATATGCGCAGACTTACCGAAGCTATCAATCGTCTTTGTGAGGATTGGGAGATTTAGCAATATATACAAAAAAATCCGCAGAATTTCTACATCTGCGGAATTTTTTATTGCTTAAATATTTTTTCGATTATCAGAATTTCTTCCTTACCAACACATTCTCTGCCCTCAAAATCAAGACGAATAATGTATGGCATAAAGTCGATAATCCGGAGAAAATCATCACAATCAAAACTCTTGTCAAAATAATTAAGTATAGTACTAAGTGCTGTACCGTGAGTACCAATCATTATATTTTTATCATGGTGTGCGTCCAGCACATCAGAAAGAGCAGAAATATTGCGTTCCTGCACGGACATAAGAGACTCACCGCCGTCTTCATGATAAGCAAAATCAGCCCACCGCCTGCGAAACATCTCCATATTATTACCATTATCGCCTTTTTCACGTTCCCGAAATCTCATATCTTTATGTATTGTCAATCCGTGCATTTCAGCAGTTTTTTCAATTGTTTTCATACTTCGCAGATATGGGCTTGAAATTGCAAAGTCAAGATGTATACTTTTTAAAGTTTCTGCCACTTTTTTTGAATCTTTTTCGCCCTCTGTAGTCAACGGACGTGTCACATCATCACTCCATATAAAATCAGGCTGTGCATGACGGACAAAATAAACAGATGTCATTTTAGTCTCCTCAAATCACTGTATATATGATTCTTATTCTTCAACTGTGATAACACCATTTTGAGACAACCATTTCAGAAACTCATAGCGTGCCTGGTCCTTACATTCTGGCTTGACCATATAATACATATAATGCTCAATGAGGTGAAGTGTTTCGGCTGTACGTCCCTCAATTTTAAACTGTTCAAATCCCATTGGAATGTATGTATTCCAAATCTCATCAGGAGATATATGATTTTTCAGGTTGACCATTTCAAATAAGCTTCTTTCTGTACATGGACATTCATCAAACCTCAGGATTTCTGGATGCTCCCTTTTAAGCTTTTCCACGTTAAACGGCATATCATGGTATTTTTTTACATGATTTGCATATATAATCTGTTGCATACCGACTACTTTATAATGCTCTGTACGCATCTGACAGTTCGGATTACAGCAGGCATTGACCAGAAGTTCACATTTTTTCTTATCAGAAATTTTTTTCAGAGTATCAAAATCGTGATTCAGGTCATAATCAATTACAACAATGTGATAATCCTTTTCAACCTCTGCACAAAGCTGTTCCTGATTAGTGATACGTTTGCAGGTTGAACTTGTGACTTTGTAATTAGGGTAATTTTTTCTTATATAATCCTCCAGTAAAGGTGAAAGAACAATGACTTCATTCATGCCGTTATCGGCAAGGTGCATCACCATATTGCAGAAATTATCATCAAGATGTTTCTTTTCAAGCATTGGATTGGTGAATGTAAACCTAAGCGGAATCCCTCTTTCATTGAAATTTTTGATAACACTTTTAATAAACGTCTTATCGCATATTCCGCCTTGTGTACGACCTCCGTTCCATAAAGACGGTGGAAATGCACCATATACCGAAGCAACTTCAACACCCTCACGAAAATATTGTGGACACTCCCTAAGAAATTCGACAAAAACAAGATTCAGCTTAAAATGTCCTGCAAAATCAGGAAGATGAAAACGTGCTTTCATTCAGATGCTCCTTTCTGTAATCCAATTGTTTCAATATATAACAAAAAAACTTAGAGCCGTAATTACTCGATTCTAAGCCTTTTAAGATTGGTGGGGCATCAGGGACTCGAACCCCGGACCGTCCGGTTATGAGCCGGATGCTCTGACCAACTGAGCTAATGCCCCTTATACAATTAAACGGAAGTACATGGACTTCCGTTTAATCATTGTGCCGGCATTTAGATACTTTCCCGGGTCGTCTCCAACCAAGTATCATCTCCGTTACAGAGCTTAACTTCCGTGTTCGGA
>CAMWKY010000274.1 GCA_947174965.1 uncultured Ruminococcus sp.
ATATTGAAATCAGGCAGCTTCTTCTTCTGATTTCTTTTCCTTGACTGCATCAAGAATAGCAGCAAGTTTCTGCATTGGTCCCTGAAGTGAGCCAACGAGCTGAGCAAGAAGTACATCTTTTGAAGGGATTTTTGAAAGAGCAGTAACGCCTGCCTGGTCATAAACTTCACCGTCAATGTATCCTGCTTTAAGGTTGAATTTGTCTCCTGATTTTTCAGCAAACTTGCCGAGAATACGTGCAGGAGCAGTCTGGTCGTCGTTTGAGATAGCAATAGCTGTTGTGCCGTTCAGAGTTTCTTCAAAACCTTCAATACCACAATTCTGGAAAGCACGGAGAAGCATTGTATTTTTTTCTACAAAGTAGTTTACATTTGCTTCACGGAGTTCCTTACGGAGCTTTGTATCTTCCTCAACAGTGATGCCCTTGTAATCAACGAGAACACCTGAAACAGAGTTCTTGATGAGTTCGGTGAGCTGTTCAACTTTAGCTTTTTTAGCTTCGAGAACTGCATTGCTTGGCATTATATTTTCACCTCCGATAAAATATTATCGTATTCGGGTGCAATAAAAAATCCTTTTGCCGACAGCTCGGGAAAAGGACATGACAAAAATTCATCATTTGCAATTCCTCGGCGGGACTTATCAGCATAATAGCTTGCCTGCTGTCTTTAGAATACGATATACACTGAATTAATCAGCTTTTATAGTATATCACAAAAAAACTGATTTGTCAAGGGGTTTTTGAAAATTTTTTTCATATTCGTAAAATAAAATTGCAGTCATTATAATTAAAAGAATTGACGGAACAGGAGATGCCGACTGATGCAGTTGTGAACTCATTGAAAATACGGTGATGCTCTCGTCTTTTATGAAAACCGGCATCAATATTCTGCATATGATTCCGCTTGATATTCCTGCAATAAGACGTGAGATAATCAGAGGAAGCATTGATAATCTGCCCTTGAAAATTGCTGAAATCTGAAAAAATACACATAGTCCGCCGAATGAAATCAGACCTGAAATGATTGGTATAAGATTGTAGTTTTGTTGCGTGATGTTGCTTACTGCCGTGACATCAAGAAATGCGCAGACTATATTTTCAGCTGTTTCGGGAGTGAGTTCGCATAGCCTTGCAAGTATATCCGCAATTGCTGAAATGATGCCGAACTCACGCAGAACAGCAGTAATAACTGAAAATGCCACTACAGTAAAGCATATTTCAGCCATTGAGCGACCTGCTGAATTTACCGACTCAACAAGCATTTCAACTGAAAAACTGATTTTTTTCTTCTGCGCTTTTTCAGGTGGATTTTTTCTGAAGTACATCAGCAGAACTCCGAATAAAATTATATTTGCGGAAATGTTGGAAATCAGTATAAGTTCACCGCCGTATGATGTACAGCCGAAAATAAATGCACCTCCTGCACCGAAAAAAATACCCGAAAGAAGTTCAGCATCTTTTTTACTGATACTCCTGCTTATGTATTGTGAGTACAGTATCTTTGCTCCGACTGGATAACCCGAAAGCATACTGAATAATCCGCAGAAAATACGTCCGCAAGATGCAATATTGCTTCGAACAAGAAAGCCTGATATAATCATCATTGCATAAAGTGACGGGATTATCACATTAAGACAACGCATTACTGCATCATATACAGCAGATTTTATACAGTCTGCTCTGAAAAAACAGAATAAAACAAATATTATAACTAAAACAAGTACAAGTATATTTTTTATTTTTCTCATAAAAATCACCTGATTAATCATATTATTTTAAAAAGAAATTTATAACTTGAGGTGAGATAATATGTTTGATAAAATAAATGAAAAAATGAAGGAGACGCTTTTTTTTGAAACAGGTCTGCATATTGCAGGAAACAGGGAGATAACTGTTGAAAACTGCAACAGGATAGAGGAATGTAGTGATGTTTTCATGAGCCTTATATCAAATAATCTTATTATACATATATGGGGTTACGATTTGAGGGCTTTTGATTTCAAGACAAGCGGATTGATTATAAGGGGAAAGATTGCACAGGTTGAACTTATTGAAAGGAGTGGTAAGCATGAAAAATCAGATACGGGGAAGTGTGAAGATTAACGCACAAGGCAAGCATCTATATAGATTTATAAATAAGATACATAAAGAAAATATATGCTGTTTTGAGCAGTATGTAAAGGGCGGAATTTTTTGTGCTGAAGTTTATCGTCATGACCTGAAAAAAATTCAGGAGTTTGCAGAGGAATACCAGATAGAAATAAAAAGCTTTGAGTACAATACAATATCATCAGAAGTTATTCGCCGTCGGGGACGTATTGGCATCATCATAGGACTTATTCTTGTTATTGCGTCATCAATGTACTTTTCGGGAGTTATTGTTACTATAGAAATACAGGGCAATGAGAGAGTGAGCGATAGTGCAATTCTGACTGCACTTGAGCAAATCGGTATAGAAACAGGGGCATCATTCAGAAGCATAAATTATGTATGGAGCGAAAATCAGCTTCGGCTTATGGTTAATGACATAGCATGGGCAGGTATGCACAGAACAGGACATAGACTTGTTGTGGAAGTTACAGAACTTGTTGATAAGCCTGAAATGCTTAACGAGCGTATGCCATGCAATATAGTTGCATCTCATAGCGGATATATTACATATACATCAGTTCTTGACGGTCAGCTTATGAAAAAAGTCGGGGACTATGTTCAGGCTGGAGATATGATTGTAAGCGGTGTGACTTCTGATTCTACAGGTCACACAACTCTGCATCATGCTATGGCTGATATTACAGGTATTTACAAGGATTCTGTTTCTTTTGAGGGGAGTTTTACAAAAGAACGTCTTGTATTTACAGGAGAAACAGATACAAGGTGCAGACTTAAATTATTCGGACTTAATATTCCTTTGTATTTCGGTGAAAACAAATACGAATACAAGGAATGTGAATCGACAGAAAAACCACTTGTAATCGGCGGAAAAACAATTCCTATAAGTATTAAGAAAAATAAGTATTCCGAATTTGAAAGAACTGAAAGCACCTTATCAGAGGAGGAACTTTCAGCAGAACTCATGAAAAAAGTGTATCTGTATGAGCAGAATTTTATGAGTGACTGCAAAATTATTGAGCGTGAAGTGAATCAGGAAAAAAACGGCGATAATCTTACAGTTACAGTGAATTATAAGATAGAGGGGAATATATGTGAGCAGAAAGAAATGATGGTGAAATAGAAAAATCCCTGCAACGCTTTCGGGCATTACAGGGATTGTTATATCTTTTAGTCAGAATAGTTCTGCGAATCGCTGTCGGATTTGTCTGTATAGCTGTTGTTGCCTGTTCTGTCAGTAAACTTGTTGTGGTCGGACTTGTCTGTGAATGTTCTGTCAGTTGACCAGTCAGATTTTTTCTGTGATGATTTCTTGTGGCTCATAATATAATCCGCCTTTCAAAATTCAAAAATCAAGGTTTTCAACCCTGTAGAACATATTATGGACTATATTTTCTGTTTTATTCACCATATTTTATAT